>DASZZA010000628.1:0-3234 GCA_035545135.1 Lacipirellulaceae bacterium
CGACGGTCACGGCTCAAGAAAGAAATATCAATCCCGAAAGGCCCGAGAGTCAGATCGACACATCGTTGGGTTCGATTACCGTTCGCCTGGACGCTGTTCGCGCTCCCGGAACCGTTCAGAATTTTCTCAATTACGTTAACGATGGATTCTACGACAACACAATTGTCCATTTCGTCGATCCCGCCAAAACGATCGTTGCCGGCGGCTACTCGGTGGACCGCAAACCCAAACCGACCGGGCCACCGATCCGCAATGAGGCCCACAACGGATTGAAGAACCTCCGCGGCACGATCGCGATGGCGCGTAACCCATCGCTTATCGATAGCGCAACGTCGCAATTTTTTATCAACTTGGCCGATGCCCCGCAGCGCGACCATCGCGGCACCACCGCCGCCACCTACGGCTACTGCGTCTTCGGCACCGTGACTGAAGGCCTCAACGTCGCCGAGCAAATCTCCACAGCCCCAACGGCGAATCTGGGCGGTGACCTTTTGCAAACGCCGAACCCACCGATCGTTATCAAATCCATCCACGTCCTACGGTGAAGGCCATAAGCCATTTTCCGCACCGTAATGCCGTCTATCGCGTCGACAAGCCTATTTCCTCCAAAGACGAATTACCGATTGCATGCAATAATTTAGGAGCCCTCCCATCGACGCTTTTTGGCCAAATCCCGCGCGGTTTTTGAATGTCCTCGAACAACGGCAAACCCCGGCGCATCAGTTCGCCATTCGGTGGCAGCATCGCTGCCATGAGGCTTGCGCAGTGGTCGCGGTATATTCCCCAAATCGCGGCTCTCGAAGAATCACTCCAAAAACAGAGCGATTTCGATCTTAAGAAGGCTAGCTTGTCGCTTCGCTATCGAGCCCGCAGCGGCGAGCCCCTGGAACGTCTGCTCGTCGAGGCGTTCGCGCTCGTGCGCGAGGCGGGACGCCGCAAGCTCAACATGCGTCATTTCGACGTGCAGCTTTTGGGCGGAGCGGCCGTGCATCACTGTTCGATAGTCGAAATGCAAACAGGCGAAGGTAAAACCCTCACCGCGACGTTGCCGCTGTACCTCGCCGCGCTCGAAGGAAAAGGTGCCCATCTCGCCACCGTCAACGACTACTTGGCCAAGCGCGACGCCGATTGGATGCGGCCCATTTACGAGCTATTGGGCATGAAGGTCGGCTGCATCCAAAGTCAAATGCCGCAGGCCGCACGGGCCAAAGAATACGCCTGCGACATCACCTACGGCACCGCCAACGAAATGGGTTTCGATTTCCTTCGCGATCGGCTGCTGAAGCGTCGCATCAGCGAAGGCCAGCGAGACCTGTTCGGCGCCATGCTCGGCCAAGCGGGCCGCGAACACGAGCAGCCGGTGCAAGGCGAACTACACTTCATGCTCGTGGACGAGGCCGACAGTATTCTCATCGACGAAGCCCGCACACCGCTTATCATTAGCGCGTTGCCCGGCGAAGACGAGGAACTTGAAGCGGAGGCTTACCGCTGGGCGGCGAAAAACGCGGGCGAATTCGAAGAAGACGAGCACTACGAATATGATCATAAAGAGAAAACGGTTGAACTGAATCTGGCCGGCCGCCGGCGCGTCCGCGAACTTCCGAAACCCGACGCGATGGATCGCATGCCGCTCTCCACGATCTACGAGCACATCGAGCGCGCAATCAAAGTTGCGCGAGAGATGTTTCTCGATCAGCAGTACGTGGTGCGCGAGGGCGAAATCGTGATCGTTGACGAGTTTACCGGCCGGCTGGGCGAAGGACGCAAGTGGCGGTCCGGCATCCATCAGGCCGTCGAGGCCAAGGAAGGCGTAAAGATTACGTTCGCCACCAATCAGGCCGCTCGCATCACCGTCCAGGACTACTTCCTTCGCTACGCACGACTGGCGGGCATGACGGGCACCGCCGCCACCAGCGCGCGAGAATTGCATAAAATCTACAATTGCCGGGTTATCACCGTACCGACCAACCGGCCCCCAATTCGCCAAAAGCTGACCACGATGGTCTTCGGCACTGCCGACGATAAATGGCAAGCCATTATCGACGACATCACGAAGCAACATCAAATGGGACGGCCCGTACTTGTCGGCACGCGGACAATCGACAAGAGCGAACACCTCTCCCAATTGCTCAACGAGCGCAACATTGAACACATGGTGCTTAACGCCCGGCACATTGCCACGGAAGCCGAAATCGTCGCCCACGCTGGGGAACGCGGCAAGGTAACCGTAGCCACGAACATGGCTGGCCGCGGTACCGATATTCGTCTCGGCGAAGGCGTCACCGAGCTTGGCGGCCTGCACGTCATTTGCACCGAGCTCCACGAAGCCCAGCGCATCGACCGGCAGCTCATCGGCCGCTGCGGTCGCCAGGGAGATCCCGGCACGTACCGTCAGTTTCTTGCGCTTGACGACGAGATACTCGAAACCGCCTTCGGCCCCAAAAAGGCCGGGAAGCTAAAAATGCGAGGTGAGCGGCTGGGAGGCCACGGTCCGATATCGGGTTTCGAATTCCTGTTTTACAAAGCCCAACGTAAAGTCGAACGCCGACATTTCCACGACCGCAAGGTCCTGCTTTACCACGAAAAGGAACGCCAGAAGATGCAGCGGCAAATGAGTCAGGATCCCTATCTGGACACGGCGGGTTAGGATGCATGTGAGCGTATAGAACAGAAAAGAGCATGCGGCCAGCCCGCCGACATCCAGCCGGCGAGCGGACCGCATACCGGAACAATCCTTTATAACGACTACCGCTGCATGGCGAGCAGCATCCGCACGCTCACGGCCATCCCACTGAGCAGCATTCCGCCACCAAGGCAGAGCAACCCGATCAGGGTCAATAGGGCCGGTTGAAATCCGATGAGCGCTAAGATGCCGAGCACGATGGCGGCAATTCCTACCAGCGTTTCGCCGCCAGCCGCGGACTCGGCTGACAAGCGAGCTGCGTACTCAGCCGTATCTTCGGGATAACGACCGAGGTGACTTACCCGATAAGTTTCACCGCCTCCTAGGAGCAACGCCCCGCCGAAGGCTATGACTGCCACGGTGCATAGGGTCATGGGAACTAGCCCAACTAAGGCGAGGATTCCCAGTGCAACGCCTGCGAAGCCGGCCAACATTTCCGCCGACATGCCCGACCCCAACTCGGTCCGTGACCGTGTTCCACCGCCTGTTTCGCGGACTAAATAAAAGAACCGACTGGCAACGCCGCCGCTCTTAAAGAGCATCGCGCCAGC
>DASZZA010000629.1:0-2767 GCA_035545135.1 Lacipirellulaceae bacterium
TGAGGGTGCCTTATCCCCGGTTTCGTTCAGGTTATTAGAGTTATTAAGTTGGACGCACGTATGTCTCAATCAACGCGAACCGCACTAGCTTGCGACAACCTCTCCCTCCGGGAGAGCGCCACGATGAAAGTGTTTTTACTCGGTGCCATTCTCCTCCTGGCATTCGTCGTCCGCGCCATCGACCTCAACGGTCAAAGTTTATTCATCGATGAGTTCAGCGAAATATCGCACGCCAAAAACTCGGTCACCGAAATCATCTATGCCAACGACTCGGCGCCTCCGCTGTTTCCGATCGCGCTGAAAGCGTGGATCGCCTTCTGGCAAACCGATGCGTCCGCCCGCTGGTTCTCGGTCGTTTGCGGTGTCGCTTCCGTGCTTTGCGTCTGGGGAATTGGTCGTCGACTCGTCGATGATGCGACCGGCCTGGCCGCCGCGTTCGTCACGGCCATTTTGCCAATGCACGTGTTCTACTCGCAGTTCGTCCGCTGCTATTCGTTGATGTTCCTCTGCGTCGCCCTCGACCTCTGGCTACTGCTACGCGCTCTCGACCGCGACCGGATCGGCGACTGGATCGCCTTTGTCGTCGTCGCCGTGCTGGGCGCCTACACACATTACTACTTCGTGATCTTTCTACCCGTAAGCATTCTCGTCATTTGCTGGTCCCGGCACCACTGGTGGATTGGCAAGCGCGCCGTTGCAGCCTACGCCGCCGTCGGCATCGCCATGCTGCCGCTGCTGTGGCTGCTGCCGGGCGATCTCGCTTTCCAAAAAGGTTTACGCGACCCACGACCGCTCAACGCCGCGACGTTCGGCTACACGTACTTCTCCATTTTCAACGGCTACACATTGGGCCCGTCGACAAGCGAACTGCAGACAATGACCGCCCGCCAGGCGATTCGCGGCGCTGCCCCCTGGGCCGCCGCGGTTGGCGTCATCCTTCTCGTGCTCGGATACGCCGGCTGGCGACGACTCCGCGGCGAACGCTCGCTACTCGTCATCCTCGCGCTCGGCGTTCTGCCCGTCGCGATTTTGGGATTCCTCAGCATTGCCGGCGGACTCAATTACAATGTCCGCTTCGTCACGTGGATCATGATCGCTGCCGCCGTCTGGCTCGGCGCCGGTATTGCCGCCGGACGTCGGCAGCGACTCGTCCAACTTGCTTGCGCGGCGTTGATATTGCTCTCGGCCCTTGCCTTTTATAACCATCATTGGGTCGCTCGCTACGAAGAGGAGGACCTTCGCGGCGCCGCCAGCTACTTGCATGCCCACGCCACAACCAACGACACGGTTTACGTCGTGTCCGACTACCTCGCCGACCTCATGCGATATTACTTGGGCGACAAATGGCACGTCGTCGAATTGCCCAGTCCCGGCAATGTCAATCACGTCGTCCACAACAATACCGACGCTCGTCAAGCCGCCGACTTGGCCACCGACGCCAGCGGCCGGCAAGCTTGGCTCATCTACAGCCGCCCATTCCACGGCGACCCCGAAGGACTGCTGCTCAAAACGCTCGAGTCACGCGACTCGCTCGAATTGGCCGCTACCTGCCCCGGTGTAGCCATCTACCGAGGCGAACACCCCCATGTAGCCGCAAAATAGCAACCAATCACATTCCCAAAAGCGCCCTCTAGCGCCGACCGCCAGGCCGAATCTAGTACCACCACCTCGACCAATCTCATCCCGACTCACTTCCCCCCAAACCGCTCCCGCCACGCCCAAGTCCTCTCGACCACATCCCCATGCTCCGTGTGCGAAATAAACATCGCCGCCACACCATTTTGTTCCGCACACTGTTTGCCACGCACCGGCCCAAGGACCACGAGCGGAGTGTCCCACCCGTCTGCTTCGATGCACGTATCGGCCGCAACGGTCACCGAAGCAAGCACATGTTCGATCGGTCGGCCCGTTGCCGGATCGATAATGTGTGAGTACCGCCGCCCGTGGTACTCAAAAAAGTGATGACTTCCGCCCGCCGTCGCCATCGCCCCATTCACGAGCGGCACCGCCGCTTCAAATTCGCGCTCTTGCGAAACAGGCCGTTCGATCGCAATTCGCCATGGTGTACCGTCGGCGCGCGTTCCCGCCGCGCGCAGCTCTCCGCCCAGCTCGGCCACGAAGTTCTTTATCCCGCGATCGTGAAGTAGTTCGCTAATCCGATCGATCGTGTAACCCGCAGCGATCGACGACAAATCAACTTCCAACCCATCCACTTCCTTTCGTAACGTCGGTGGATTCAACCGCACGTCCAATTTCTTATATCCCACCCGTCGCCGCGCTGCTCGAATCTCCGCCGCCCCCGGAGGCCGAAAGCCCTCTCCCCGTGGGAGAGGGTTGGGTGAGGACCCTCTGTCCACCTCTCCCTTTACCAGAGTGTTGGGTGAGGATGCCTTACTCCCCTCTCCCGTTGGGAGAGGGGCAGGGGGTGAGGGTGCTTTATTCGTCTTCTCCCCAAAATGCCACAACTTCACCAGCGGTTCCACCGTCACGTCTTGCGCCCCGCCCGTCTTCTCGCTGATCTCGCGCGACTTTGACACGACATCAGCAACAGCTTGCGACACGGCAAACCACTCACCCGCCGGCGCGCGATTAAATCGGCTGATCTCCGAATCCGCCCGATACGTCGACATCTCCCGATCGACCTGGGCCAATAACTTTTCGACATCCGATTGCACTCGATCAGCATCGATCGCCTTCGCCGGCTGCACGAACTTAATGTGGTATGTCGTTCCCTGCGCCCTCCCTTGCAACGACACGCTTCCACCGC
>DASZZA010000630.1:0-1663 GCA_035545135.1 Lacipirellulaceae bacterium
GTCGCCTCGTTTGCCTAACAACGCCATAATCACAGCGGATTCCGGCTCCGTAGCCAACTGGTACGCACGCGACCTCAAAATCCGGCGCGGCATGAAAGCTTCCCTGTCGGGCGGCCTCGCGTCGCTGGGCGCAGGCACCCCCTACGCGGTTGCTGGCAAAATGGCATTCCCTGACCGAACGGTAATTGCGTGCATGGGCGATGGCGCAATGCAGATGAACGGCCTCAACGTCATGATCACGATCTCAAAGTACTGGAAAAAGTGGTCCAATCCGCGATTGATCGTGCTCGTGATCAACAACCGCGACCTTAATCAGGTCACTTGGGAGGAGCGCATCTCGCTCGGCTCCGGCAAGACCGAATTGACCCAAAGCATCCCCGACTTTCCCTACCATCGCTACGCGGAGCTGATCGGGCTCAAGGGAATATTCGTCGATAATCCTGACCGCGTTGGCGCGGCCTGGGACGAGGCGCTGGCGGCAGACCGCCCGGTGATCCTCGAGGCCTATACGGATCCCAACGTTCCGCCGCTGCCTCCCCACATCACGCTGAAGGACGCGAAGAACTTCATGATGATGATGCGTGATGAGCCGGAGCTCGGCAGCGTGTTGAAGAACAGCGCCAAGGAGCTTCTGACTAGTATCATCCCTGGCAAGCACTGAAATGACAGCACAAGCTCCGGTCGAACGGGTTCGGGCCCGCTCATTCAAAATCCCGACCGATCTGCCGGAAGCCGACGGGACGATTGCCTGGGACTCAACCACGCTCGTTTTGGTCGAGGTATCGGGCGGAGGAATGCAAGGGCTCGGCTACACCTATTCGGGCGCGTCGATCGTCGAATTGATTCAAGGCGAACTGGCAAAGGCGATCGAAGGTCTCGACGCCCTCGATCCACAAGGCGCATGGCTTTCGATGCAGCATTGCGTTCGTAATCTTGGCCGCGAGGGGTTGGCTGCCACCGCCATATCTGCTGTCGACGCCGCGTTGTACGACTTGAAGGCCCGGCTCCTGGATCTGCCCTTGGCAAAGCTGCTGGGCAGTTATCGAGGCAGCGTTCCGATCTACGGCAGCGGCGGTTTCACCAGCTATTCGGATGATGAACTCGCCAACCAGCTTTCGGGCTGGGTGTCCGATGACGGCTGCTCCTTCGTCAAAATGAAGATCGGGTCTCATTCGGAAGATGACCCGCGGCGAGTCGCGTTGGCGAAGCGCGCGATCGGCGATGCTCAATTGTTCGTGGATGCCAACGGCGCCTACACTGTACGGCAGGCGCTGGCCCTCGCCCATTCATTTGCCGAGCAACACGTCGGCTGGTTTGAAGAGCCGGTATCGTCGGATGACCTGGCAGGCCTTGCGGCTATTCGCAACCGGATTCCGGCCGGTATCGAGATCGCGGCCGGCGAATACGCCTACACCATCGGCTATGTCCGCAGAATGTTGGAAGCGCATGCTGTGGACGTGCAACAAGCCGACATGACGCGATGCGGAGGCGTGACAGCCTTTCTTCAGATCGCGGCGCTATGCGAGGCCTTTCATGTTGATCTGTCCGGTCATTGCGCTCCCGCCCTGCATCTGCACGTCGCATGTGCCACTCCGCGATTGCGTCACCTTGAGTGGTTTCATGATCACGTCCGCATCGAGCACATGCTGTTTGACGGCGCACC
>DASZZA010000631.1:0-3351 GCA_035545135.1 Lacipirellulaceae bacterium
GTTCCAAGCTTCGTGGCCTTGAACCATACCGCCGAGGTACGCCCCGGCACGGCCTGCATCTTCACGCCAAACGAAGGAACCGTCCAAGAGTGGATGACGTCGTTTGACGTTACGAGCACGTCGACAACCTTATTGATCGGAACGGCGATTTGCTGATCGACCTCGAGACGGCGCAACTTGTGGTCCTCGGACCAAACCGGGAGAGAATCCTTGTACAAGGCCTCTGTAAGTGCGGTGCCTTCCAGCGAGCCGTATTTCTTGTCGAATGCGTCGTCGCCAATTTTAGCGCGCAGCACGTCCTCGTCGTTGACCATGTTGGACGTGACAGTCACCTTGTCATCCAGATACTCATTCTCCCAGAACCAGGCGTTGCCGGTCACCTTGATGGTCACATCCGGTTTCGGGAATGCGTACTGATTGAAGAGCAGGTGGAATGATGGAATCGCGATGCCGACCAGGATCAGGATGGGAACGATCGTCCATGCCACTTCGAGCATCGTGTTGTGGGTCGTGCGGGATGGAACGGGATTGTTCTTTTCGCTGAAGCGGTACATCACCCAGACCATCAGCACGAGAACGAAAAGAACGACAACGATGAGCACCGTGTTCACGACGTGAAACAGACTGGTGATCTGGTCCATAATGGGAGATGCCGAGACCTGAAGACCAAGCTCACCATCAGTGGGCTGCCCCAGGCCAGCGAACGCGGGGGTCAATCCGCCAAACGTCGCCGCCAGGCAAGCGATCGCCAGAATGGCGGCCGCGCCAAACATCCTCTTAGACATTCCTTCGCTCCCGGTTTGTTGGGCCGGCCCTTGCCGATCCAACAGTCTCCCATTTCCCCGATACGCTGAATTCTGCGCACCGTCCCCATTTGATTATTGCCCGGTTTCCCGACCGGGAAGCGCCTTCGACGATGCGTCAAACAGCTCCGACATCTGCTAAGGCAGGTTGATAAAGAGCACAAGCGGTTCGAAAGACTCAAGTCAAGTTTGTGCGTCATTTATTCGCGAAACTGCGTACAACCTTCTGCGAATCGGTTCCTGTACGGAGGGGCGCTGTTTGTCTCCAAAGACAGAATTCGGCCGAATTCATGGAAGACGTAGCGACGTCTCGTTCGAACGGTGGCTCAATCGGGCGACCCGGCCCGCGGAAGCAAGGACATCCTCTTGCCAGCTTACATACGACGTTTCCGGAATCGCGCCGTGGATTCGCGCGGGATTGGGCAAACCCGGAGAGGTGCCGGGCTGGGTGCAATCATCTTCGCACTTGCACAAGTACTGCTGGCCATTTCTGCGTCCCACTCGGCCTTTGCCGTGGACGCGCCGGAAGGCACCGTCAAATCGCAACACGGCGATTGGCAGGTCGTGTGCAAGGATCCGCCCCCTGGATCAAAGAATCCTGTTTGCGCCCTCGTGCAAAGCGTCACCGCGGAAGACAAGAACAATATCGGGCTCACGGTCTATTTTCAGAAATTTTCAAATGGCACGCGAGTGCTCCGCGTGTTTGCTCCGCTTGGCGTGCTGCTGCCTCCCGGCCTCGGGCTCAAAATAGATGACAAGGACGTTGGGCATGCTCCTTTCCTGCGTTGTCACAGCTTTGCGTGTTATGCGCAGGTCGTCGTTGACGACCCGCTCATCCAACGGCTCGAGACGGGCAAGACGGCGATCTTCATCATCTTCCAAACAGAGGAAGCTGGGATCGGCATACCGATTTCCTTGAAGGGGTTCGCCGACGCGTTGAAGGATCTCAAGTAACGAGACGGCCGCCATCGACCGCAAAAGCTTCGATGACAGCCGACATCATTTATGGCGTCTTTGATGCGGCCCGCACTTGAACGGCCGCGGCATCCTCAGGCTACGCGACGTTCGAATTCAGCGCCGTCGCTGTCGTCTCGCGTACGGTCGAGAAGAATGAGCGTATCGCGGGAATACGACTCAGGAAATGGAATGGTAATCGGAGCAACGACGGATTGGGTCGCGGAGTTCGCCGCCGCTGCAACGCGCGGAGCGGCATCCACGCAGTTTCCAAGCATCGTCTGCCAAAGACGGGCATTGGCGTCGATTACGTCCATTGGCGGTCCGAACCTCATCATCTGATGGGCCCAATGAACCATGGCCTGCGCCTGACGAGCCTGGAGGCTGGCAATCTCCAATTGACTGCTTCCTACAGCTCGAAGCAAAGGCTGCCAATAAAATGACGCCGTATCGATCGCATCGAACAGGGCCTGAAAATAAGTATAGTAAGGTGAAACATTCCTCGGAGCATGCTCCGCAACATACGCCATTATTGCGTCCTCCCAGACACAGACGTCTTTCGCAGCCATTATCTGGCTTGCAATTTTTATAACGAGGCTCCGGGGGGAGCGCTCGCCAAGTCATCCTATAACATGGAGGCATCGCAGCCGCATCTCACAGCTACGTGCAGGCCGGCTCAATATCTGCTGCGATATCTACTGCGACCTACCGAACATTTAGGGTGCCTTGCGCTCAAAACCAGGATCGCGAATTAGGCTTCGAGAAAAATATCCAAATTTGTCAGCGGGAATTTTTTTCGTTGCATGGCGTGCCGCCGGACACGCTTTGTTCAGGTTGACCGTCCGTGTACGTCGCTCCACTTATGGTCAATTCGTTGAATTTCATATTTGCGTAGTTCCTGAGTTTGTAAATGTGGCCGCGTGCGGGGGGTAGGCAGCCGAGGCATTCTACTGCGTTCGTGAGCGAATTTATCGCCGCGACGCTGCTGTTGCTTTTTTCCAGCCAAGCATACGGACAGTCCATAAATCAGCCAGCTGCGGAAACGCCACCTGATTATGGCTGGCGCGAAGCATGGACTGGCGTTGACGCTGCGCATGACCAGTGGCTGATTTATTCGGGCCTGACTGTCGCCCCCGTAAGCCGTGACATCTATAGCGACGGCTGGCGAATACGGATCGGCGGTGGCTACGGCCAGTACAGCTATGATGGCTTAAGTCCGCGGCCTGCGTGCGGTGATGCGACAAAGAACGATGCCTGCACTGAGAATGGTCGCAAAGCTCAACGTTACAAGGTCAATCGCACATACGCAGAAGTACTGGTCGGATATTATTTGCGGCTTGGTGCGTTGACTGCGAAGGCGTTTGCGGGCGCTTCGATGTCGAATGAGCGGCACGTCATCGACGACCCGGTGAACCACGACGACGGAACCGACTACGGCGTGAAGGGGGCCCTCGAATTTTGGCTCAACCTGAGCGACGATACGTGGACATCACTCGATCTCAGCTATGCTACAGCACGCAATGAGACCGCATCGCGATGGCGTGCAGGGTGGATAATCAAGCCACACGTCTCCATCGGTCCCGAGCTTCGTTAC
>DASZZA010000632.1:0-7756 GCA_035545135.1 Lacipirellulaceae bacterium
CGGCCAGGCGGGCGCCGCGCTTCGGCTTAATATCTATCCGGATCCGGTTGGAGGCGAGGATACAGACGGGTTCGTGAACACGAGCTTTTCCACCGATCTCCTCAACGGCGGTGCAGGACTGGAATTCAACGTTGGCGGAAGTCCGGGCCTTCGATACGTGCGGCTCGATCTGACCGGAGCCGACGAGATCACCCTCGCGCCCAATCAACAGTACGCGATCGAACTCGATGTGTTGGGTACTCAGGGCGACGGCAGCCAGTTCTCCTGGTACCGAAGTGCCGCGGGAACCTATCCGAATGGCAATCTTTACCAAGGTGGCACCGAGATGAATTTCAATGGCACGCCGCCCGCCAATAACCGCGGCGAGCGCGATCAGGTTGGGCTCACGCCGCAGCGCGACGCTGGTTTGGCGCTGTATCGGCAAGACGGCATGGCGGTCACCAGTCGACCGGATAGCTCGGCATGGCCAGGTACCCCCGTGCACACCACGACCGGGACCGCGAATCTGCAGACGGACTTTAACACCGAAGTTGCTCTAAACGCCGCGCAACCCGCGTTCATGTTTCCGGGAGGGGCAGCCACTCAAACCTTCACGCCAGACACGACTTTCAAGCTCGACAAGTTCATGATTCGCGTTGCGGGCGCACCAACCACGGGTGAGATGTATTTGTATCAGAACGTGAACGGCGGCAGCGAGGCCGACGGCTTCGTGAACGTCAGTCAGTCGGACGCCACCTTGCTCGCGGCAATGCCATTTACATTCGATGGCACTGCGGATCGATCGCTTCTGGAATTCGACCTGCTCGGAAATAACGAGATTACGTTGCAGGCGGGTGTTGAATACGCAATTGATTTGCGGAACACCGGCACCGGTACGATGTACTGGATGCGCGGTGAAAATCCCTATTCGGGCGGCAACATTTATAACATAGATATTGATACGGGCACTGAGCGACACGACGTTGCCGGCGATGGCAGACGCGACGGCGCATTGGCACTTTATGCGGCCGGGCTTGCCGGCGATTACAACAGCGACGGCAAAGTGGACGCGGCCGATTATGTGGTTTGGCGGAAAACCAATATCAACGGCGCACAGGGTTATACCGATTGGCGCACCAACTTCGGCGCGGGTACGGCCGGCAGCGGCAGTTTAGCCGGACTCGCGGCGGTTCCCGAGCCTTCGGCATGCATTTTAATTGTGGCGGCGGTGGGGCTACTCGGCTGGCGTCGGACTACCAGACAAAAACAAAAATAGCGCTCCGAAGAAGCCGACGGCCAGGCACACACGCTTTTCCTAGCAATCGTCAAAGAAGCGGCCGAGTTGGACCCTCCGCAGCGATCGTACGTTGCCCTCGCGGCGGCTCGTTGCACGATGGTACGCTTGCGTTAATGGGTAGCATTCATGCCCTCGGATGCCCAGAAGCTTTCAGTCGCCGAAAAAATCGGCTATAGCCTGGGCGATGCGGCCGCGAACTTCGTTTTCATGACGCTGATTCTCTATCAGCTCAATTTCTATACCGACACGTTTGGCATTGCCGCCGGGGTTGCCGGGTCGCTGCTGCTTTTGGGGCGATTGTGGGATGCGTTCGTCGATCCGATGATCGGCATGGCGGCCGATCGCACGAACACACGCTGGGGGAAGTTTCGACCCTGGGTATTGTGGACCGCCCTGCCGTGGGGTGTGATCATGGTGCTCGCCTACTCGACGCCCAGTTGGGGAATGTCGGCCAAGGTCGTCTATGCGTGCGTCACCAACATTCTGTTGATGTCGATTTATTCGGCCAACAATACACCCTATTCTGCGCTTACTGGTGTGATGACGGGCGACGGGAACGAACGTACCAGTTTGTCGTCCTACCGATTCGTCGCCGCGATGATCGCGCAGCTCGTCGTCGGCGGGTTCACCCTTCCGCTGGTGGCTAAGCTGGGGGCCGGTAACGACGCCAAGGGCTGGCAGCTAACCATCGGGCTGTGGGCGTTGATTTGCGTCGGTTGCTTCCTGATCACCTTTCTGTCGACGCGCGAGCGGATACAACCCGATCCGCACCAGAAGCTTTCTGCAAAACAGGATTTCGGCCAGTTGCTGCGGAACGGCCCCTGGATTGCCATGTTCCTTCTGACGCTCGCTCACTTTGCGGCGCTGGCCATGCGCGGCGGCACGATGTTTTATTACTTCGACTATGTCGTCAACGAGGATCGACTGCGCGACTTTCTCCAGGGCATCGGGGTCCCGCAGGCAAGCGCCGGCGGCGCCTCGTCTGGATTTGGCCATTACTTGATGCAAACCTTTGGTCTGGTGCTCAATGCCGACCACTCGAATGTGGCTTCCGTCGGCTTTAGCTTGTTCAACATGTTTAGCCAGTTTGTCACCGTAGTGGGCGTCTGCACGTCCACATTTCTGGCCATGCGATTTGGCAAGCGAGGGATCGCCCTGGTGGGTTTTTCGCTGACGACAATCTTCATGGCTATGTTTTATTTCGTACCGTCGGACCGCGTCGGCATGATCTTTTTGCTGGAGCTTTTCCGTGCCCTCAGCTACGCGCCGACGATTCCCCTCTTATGGGCAATGTTTGCCGATGTCGCCGATTTCGCGGAGTGGAAAACAGGTCGGCGGACCACCGGAATCGTATTTGCGACAATCATTTTTGCTCTCAAGGTTGGACTTAGCTTGGGCGGCGCGATTGCGGGCTGGCTCCTTTCAGGATACGGATATCAGCCGAAGGCGGCGCAAACTTCGCTCGCCGTCAAGGGGATCACGCTCAACATTAGCGTATTTCCAGCCATGCTGTTCGGCGTTTGCATCGCCTGCTTGATCGGATACAAAATCACCAAAAGACTGGCAATTCAAATCGAAGAAGAGCTGGCCGAGCGCCGCACAAGATTTGCTGGCCCGCAGCCTTCTTGACTTTGGAGTAATTGATGTCACGCGAGCGCCTTGTGGTTCTGAGTTGCAGCGCGATCTGCGCGGCAATGGCAGTTTGTCCTGCTGCCGTGGCGGATCCGCCAACATTGAAAGACGCTTTTGCCGGCAAATTCCGCATCGGCGCTGCGGTTTCCACGCCCCAGATTATGGGGCAGGAGCCAGCCGCACTCCAGCTCGTCGCAAAACAGTTCAACACGATCACGCCCGAGAACCTGCTCAAGTGGGCCGAGATCCATCCGCAGCCTGATGAATACAACTTCGCCGCGGCCGACCGGTACTTGAAATTCGGCGAACAGCATCAAATGTTCATCATTGGCCATAACTTAGTGTGGCACAACCAGACGCCGCCGTGGGTATTCGAAGACGGGTCAGGAAAACCGCTCAGACGAGATGCTCTGCTGCGGCGGATGCGCGACCATATCCACACCGTCGTCGGCCGGTACAAAGGGCGGATCAACGGTTGGGACGTCGTGAACGAAGCGATCGACGACGACGGCTCGCTGCGCAAAAGCAAGTGGCACGATTGCATCGGCGACGACTACATCGAACATGCGTTTCAATTCGCCCATGAAGCCGATCCTGCGGCGGAGCTTTATTACAACGACTACAACGAATGGCAGCCCCAAAAGCGTCGAGCGATTAATGCACTGGTTCGGCGGCTGAAGTCGAAAGGCATCCGGATCGACGGCATTGGCTTGCAGGGACATTGGGGACTTAACTACCCCAGTGTCCGTGAAATGGAGGCGATGTTTGACGACTACGGCAAACTTGGCGTGAAGCTCATGATTACGGAGCTCGACGTTACGATCCTGCCGGATGCCCAGCACTACCGCGGGGCCGATATCACGCGCACCGCCGCGCTTCGCGGAGAGCTGAATCCCTTCACAACTGGCCTTCCTCCGAAGATGCAGCAGCGACTCGCCGAGCGCTACCGGCAAATCTTCCGCGTCATTGTCGCGCATTCCGACGCGGTGGACCGCGTGACGTTTTGGGGCGTTCACGACGGCCAGTCGTGGCGCAACGATTGGCCAATTCGCGGGCGGACCGACTATCCACTCCTTTTCAATCGACAACTCAAGCCCAAACCAGCATTCGAGGCTGTGATCCAAACCGCGAATCTAAATCGCTAAGCGCGGGCGTCAACGACACGGGCGGGCGAGGCTCCCGCCGAGCCGCAGCGCTGCACGGCGACAACGGCGTTTGCGCAAACCCAGTATGCCCAGGCCGCCAGCGACGATGAGAAACACGGCGCCAGGTTCCGGCGCCGATGAAAGCGATGCACCGGAGCCGCCGGAATAGACCGTCCCAAACGCCGATCGCCAGACGCCGTAATCCTTGTCGTCGACGACACCATCACCGTTACCATCCGCACGGAGATCGGTCGTCGAACCGACTGAGCGGCGCCATACGAGATAGTCCGCGCTGTCCACGACATGATCGCCATTGTAGTCGCCGGCTGCAACGACAAGTGAGTATTGCGACGTGCCCTTGGATAGCGTGACGTGATAAGTCTGGCCGTTAATCGTGAGATCGTAGTCGCCCCAAAAGCCGTTGAAATTGATTGACCCATCGGGACCGACGACCGCGCTGGTTTGGGTGGTCCAGCCGTTGTCCGGGTTGCCGTCCCAATCTTGAATGCCGAGCAAATCTTGCCACGTCTGGCCGGCCGGCGTGAGCGTCCACGTGGTGAAGTCGCTCGTATTGACGGTGTACAGCGCAGCTGCGGGGGCAAACAGAGAATTGGCGCCCGCGCCGCTCTCCTGGTGAAAGCCCCACATAAAAAATCCGCCTGCGTCGGGAGTTCCAAACACCAATCTTAGCGTATCACCAAGAATACTCGCTGCGGCTGTTTGACTGGCTCCACTATTGACGCCAAACTCGGTGAGCGTGAGCGGCAAGCCTTGAACCGACAAATTTTGCAAGGCGCTCATCACATTCCCGGCGTTCTGCGAGCCACCGGTGTAATCTTGAAGACCAATTCCGCCAATCACTTCGCCATAGCCAGCAGCGGTTGCCGCCTGGCGAATTCCTTCGATGTGCTGGACGTACCAATTGGCGTAATCGGTGCCGCCCAACGCGCCGTACTCGTTTACGAATAGCTTAGTCTTAGCGCCCGATGCGGCAATGGTGTCGCGCACTTCTCGGTAAATATCCGCGACTCCCGTGGCGCCATATACATTCCAGTAGTTATGCTTCAGCGACGGCGAGAGGCTGGGATTCTCGCCGGTGTGATAGCTCTCGTTGTAAACATCGAGCTCCGAATACTTTTGGGCGCGGTCCGATGCCGTTCCCGTGCCGACGTAATAGTCGATTCGCTCGCTAATTTCGTTGCGCAAGTCGTTCGCCGCATTCGGATCGGTTCCGAGAAAAGCCTTGTCCAAAAGCCCGCTGGCCGAGTCGCTGTTGAGCACCCACGACGGCTGCTGGCCGTTATTGGAATTATCGCCCCAGATAAGGTTGTGCATGCGAGCTTGCATGTCGTGCGCTTGCGCGTAGTTGAGAATCTGATCGACGGCAGACATAGTCGGCACGTCGCGCGCGCTCTCGTTGTACGCCCATTTGCCGGCGTTCTCGGGGACAACCGCATTGAAGTTCTGATTTAGCCGAGCCTGGTAGTTGATTTGCTTTGCGGTGCCGTTGTTGCCTACGTAATTATTCACATCGAAGCTGCTAACACCAGGCACGGCAGTACCGAAGTTGAACGCAATCCGCTTCATGCTGACGGCGACGTTCGTACCCGGCGCCAATCCCGAGAGGCCGATTTTCACGTCGCCTTTCCGAAAATTCTGGATGTATGTGTCGGCGGCCGCCATCGCATTGGTGCTGTTACTGGAATTTGCAAAGCTGGCGCCGGTCAGTGTGACGTCTTGCACCGCCAGCGCGCGGCTCGAAGCTGCCGGATCGTTGTTGAACTCCGTACGCAGAAAATACGTTCCCGCCGGCAGGTTGAACGTCGACTCATATGAGTGAACGCCGCCCGCGACGTCGAAGCCCGCCTTCGTGTCGGCCAGCACGATGTTCATATGCGGATCGATGCCGCCGCTGGCTGTGCCGCTGGCGTTTACTCGCACCGTGACGTCGCCGGCTGTCGGTACGGTGATGTATGTGCCCACGTAACCATCGCGATCGAGAGTCCAAGTGCCGAATCCGCTGCCCGTGGATTTAAGGGCGAGTGAGCTGCCGGAGAGGACGGCTTGGGCACGTGCGACGTGCGCGGTACACCCAACGACCAGCCAAAATACGCAAAGATGCCACAACCTCATCGGCCCCGAGCTCTCGCACGTCCAACTGCTGAATGGATGCTTCGCTGAACTCGCAAGAGTTCACATGCACCGAGAAGCCGAATTCTTGCGAATCCGGCTACTTCAGTTTAAACAACGATGGTAAAAGCCGCGTTGTCTTAACACGTAAAACAATGTCGCGATTGCGAAACTGCCGCAATCTTGCCGGTTAGTGTGTGGGAGGTTTCTCGCGGCAGGGAACGATTTCGATGTAGTCGATAGCCGCCCGTTCGCTCGCATCGGCAGTGCCCTCAATGCGGATTTCGTCACCGGGCTCGAACATCACGCCGCGAATGGTGCGGCGGATTGAGGAATGCGCATCCGGCGATGTCGTCGGCGTCGGCAGGTGGTTATCGGCCTGCCATTGGTCGACAAGCCGGGCCGCGACGAACAGTTTGAACTGCGACACGCCGTCGTCTTCGTCGAAATACTGTACGCGGAGGTCGTACCGTCCCGGCGCGCCGCCGTATTTGAACCGCACCGAGCCGGTTGCCACGTTCTCCGGCAACTGCACGGCACCGCGCCCGGAAGCCGCTTCCCACGGCGTAATCTTCGTCACCTGATAGCCGGTTAGGTGCTGGTCCTCGGCTTCCATTCGGTTGGGATAATTTTCGACCCGGCCCTTGTCGTCCGGTATACCCGACCGTTTCAAGAACCAGCGACAGATCGAATCGCGCCACACCTGGGCGTGGCCAGCCTGGTATGCGAGGCGATCTAGAACCTCGCGATAGCGCTGCCGATCGATGTGATGTTCAAGTGTCCGCCATTCGTCGACCAAACCG
Source organism: Lacipirellulaceae bacterium (assembly GCA_035545135.1). Lineage (GTDB taxonomy): Bacteria > Planctomycetota > Planctomycetia > Pirellulales > Lacipirellulaceae > JABDGM01. Next base: position 6,987 of record DASZZA010000632.1, read on the forward strand.
GCCGCCTCTTTGGCCCCCTGGTAATGCGAGTCGTAGAAGTACTGGATCACGGTTTTTCCCGAGTGCAATCGGTGCGTGTACGGAACGTGATGCATGAACAGCAGCAAGTTGTCCGGACACGAATCGAGCGACTCGAACATTGCCGCGACCGGCGGCCGATACTGGCCAATAAATTTCGTTCCCGTCGCTACGGTGCGATCCATGCCGACGCCCGTTGCGTTCGCGCGATGCCATTGGCCCCACCCGTTATGTTCCGACGATTCGGGCGCCGGGCCGAAATGGATGTGGATAATATCGGTGAGCGTGCCGATGCCGAGCGGTCCTGTGTAGCTTTCGTAAATCGGCCACGATCTCATCAGCATGTCGACAATCGTCCGAACGACAGATGGATCGGTGCCGAATGTCAGTTTGGTCCATTCGTCGGCGATTTGGTGGCTCGACAGATTCGGATTCCAGGCTAGCCGCCCGAACGCGTACAGGTTCGCCATCGCGAGATGATGCCCAAGCCAGTTCGCGTCGCGCCCCACGTTGGCGACGCCGACAAAGCCGCCGGTTGGGCGCTTGAACGTCGTTCCCGCGACGAGGTCTTTCACCGGCGTGCCGGTGCCCTTGGCGTGCATGTCGAAATCAAGCACCTCCTTCCACATCGGCGCCGTGTAGCAGAGGTGCCGCTGCTGGCCCAGGTATTCTTGCGTGATTTGCAGCTCGATCGCCATGTTCGTCCGCTCCAGGCTGCCGAACAGCGGCGACGGCGGCTCGCGAACCTGAAA
>DASZZA010000633.1:0-3973 GCA_035545135.1 Lacipirellulaceae bacterium
GCTTCATTACACCGATCCGGCGACGCGCGCACTAAAGGATAACCTCAACAATCCGAGCGCACACGGGTTCTCGGAAGTGTTGTACGCGTTCTCATCGGCCAGCAACAACAACGGCAGCGCATTCGCCGGGCTGTCGGCGAATGTGCCGTTTTACAATATCGCTCTGGGTATTGCGATGTTCGCCGCGCGGTATTGGCTGATGATTCCGACGCTTGCGATCGCCGGATCGCTGGCACGCAAGAAGTACACGCCGCCGGGAGCGGGCACGTTGCCGACGCATCGGCCGCTGTTTGTGATCATGGTGGTCGCCACGATCCTGTTGGTTGGGGCCCTGACGTTCATTCCAGCATTGGCGCTAGGTCCGATCGTCGAGCATCTGCAGATGCTCGCAGGTAAGTAGGTTTTTGATCACAACGGATTTCCATAGCAATATTTTCGGGGTCAATAGACCATGTCGAGCCATCCAAAAGCACGACCGCTGTTCGATCCGTCGATTGTACAGCGGGCGGTCATCGATTCATTCTTGAAACTAAATCCTAAGCGTCAGCTGCGCAACCCGGTGATGTTCACCGTTTTCGTGGGAAGCATCCTGACCACGGCGCTGGGCATTGAAGCTCTGTCGAATCCAAGTCGCGAGTCGGCCGGGTTTATCTTCGGCGTTTCCGCTTGGCTGTGGTTTACAGTGCTGTTCGCCAACTTTGCTGAGGCGATGGCCGAGGGGCGCGGCAAAGCACAGGCCGATACGCTGCGGGCGACGCGGCGCGATGTTCAGGCGAAGAAGCTCGAAGCAATCGATTATGGCGCGCGGCGTCAGCTCGTATCAGCGGCCACGTTGCGGAAAGACGAAGTGGTGCTGGTCGAGGCCGGCGACATGATTCCCAGCGACGGCGAGGTTGTGGGAGGGGTCGCATCGGTGGATGAAAGTGCGATCACGGGCGAGAGTGCGCCTGTGATCCGCGAGAGCGGCGGCGACCGCAGCAGCGTCACCGGCGGCACGCGAGTTTTATCTGACTGGATCATTGTCCGCGTATCGGCGAATCCGGGCGAAACATTCTTGGATCGGATGATTGGGTTGGTCGAAGGGGCCAAGCGCCAGAAGACACCGAACGAAATCGCGCTCGACATATTGCTGGCGGCGATGACGATCATTTTCCTGATTGTCTGCGCGACGTTGCTGCCATATTCGCAGTACAGCGTCGCGGCTGCCGGAAAAGGCCAACCGATCACGATGACGGTGCTCGTTGCCCTTCTGGTGTGTCTGATTCCGACGACGATCGGGGGCTTGCTGTCGGCCATCGGCATCGCGGGCATGGATCGAATGATACAAGCGAACGTCATCGCTATGTCGGGCCGTGCGGTGGAAGCTGCCGGCGACGTGGACGTACTGTTATTGGACAAGACAGGCACGATCACGATGGGCAACCGGCAAGCGGTGGAATTCATCCCGGCCGATGACGTCGATCTTCCTCACCTGGCCGATTCGGCGCAACTTGCCTCGTTAGCGGATGAAACTCCCGAAGGGCGGAGCGTCGTGGTGCTGGCCAAGGAAAAGTACGGATTGCGTGGCAGAAGCGTGCACGATTTGGGCGCAACGTTCATCCCGTTTTCGGCTCAGACGCGTTTGAGCGGCGTCAATTTGAACGGTCGCAAAATTCGGAAAGGGGCCGCGCAGAGCGTCGAGCAGTTCGTTGCGGACCATGGCGGCAAGCTACCGGAAGAGGTTCGCCAGCGAGTGGACGAGATCTCGCGAAAGGGCGGGACGCCCCTCGTGGTAGCCGACGGTGCTAAAACGCTCGGCGTGATTCATTTGAAGGACATCGTCAAAGGCGGCATCAAGGAACGTTTCATCGAGCTTCGGCGGATGGGCATCAAGACGGTGATGATCACGGGGGACAACCCACAAACGGCGGCTGCGATTGCGGCGGAGGCAGGCGTCGATGATTTTCTCGCCGAAGCGACGCCGGAAGCCAAGCTGAAAATGATACGCGACTATCAATCGGGCGGTCGGCTCGTGGCCATGACTGGTGACGGCACGAACGACGCTCCGGCTCTGGCGCAGTCGGATGTGGCGGTCGCGATGAACACGGGTACGCAGGCGGCCAAGGAAGCGGGCAACATGGTCGATCTCGACTCGAACCCGACCAAGCTGATTGAAATCGTCGAGATCGGCAAGCAGTTGCTGATGACGCGTGGATCGCTGACGACTTTCAGCCTGGCGAACGACGTGGCGAAATACTTCGCGATCATTCCCGCCGCGTTCGCGACGACCTACCCGCTGCTGGACAAGCTCAACGTGATGCGGTTGGCTACTCCGTCGAGCGCGATTCTGTCGGCCGTGATTTTCAACGCATTAATTATCATTGCGTTGATTCCGTTGGCACTGCACGGCGTGCCCTACCGGGCGGTCGGAGCGGCGCGGCTGTTGCGAGATAACCTGGTCGTTTACGGTGTGGGCGGCCTGATTGTTCCATTTATCGGAATTAAGGTGATCGACTTGTTGCTTGTGGCCCTGGGAATCGCTTAAGGAGCGTTTCATGTTGTCACTGTTAAAACAAACCGTAATGGTTTTCATTGGTCTGTCCGTAGTCACGGGTATTGGATATCCCCTGGTGATGACCGGTGTTGCCCAGGTAACTTTCCCGCACCAAGCAAACGGCAGTTTGATCGAGCGTGATGGCAAGGCCGTCGGTTCCGAATTAATCGGGCAGCAATTCGATGATTCAAAATACTTCTGGAGTCGGCCGTCGGCCACGACGCCGGCATACAATGGTGGCGCTTCGACGGGGAGCAACTACGGTCCCACGAATCCCGCGCAGCTCGTTGCGGTTCGAAGTCGGGTGGACGCGATCCGCAAAGCGCAACCCGATCAAACGGGTCCGGTACCGGTCGATCTGGTCACAGCATCTGGCAGCGGGCTCGACCCACACATTAGCCCGGCCGCCGCTGAGTACCAAGTCGCGCGTGTTGCAAGGTCACGAGGAATCGATATCGAAGCTGTCCGCGAACTTGTTCGTCAACACACGGCAGGGCGACAGCTTGGGTTTTTAGGTGAACCGCGGGTCAATGTGCTGGAACTCAATTTGGCACTAGATAGTTTGCATAAGTAAATGCACGGAAGCACCTGGGCGGCACCGGACCTTCGATCTGGTTCCCCGTTCGGCTACACACCCACGTGGACCTCGTTCTTTGGCCGGTGCCGCCCTGGCTTTTAATCGTCATTGCGGACTATCAGAAGGATGCCCCGTCAGGCTCGGTCGAAGCCGAGCGCCTGGACTGGCCGAGCCGGGGGCGTCTTTAGCCGTTCAAGACGGATACGAAAGAACGACCACAAACGATTGTTTTAATGGTGTCGCCCCGTTCGGGGCAGTGGCAACCATTGAACAAAAGCGATTTAAAGCCCAAGAGCTGGTGGCGGCAATTAGTTGAGCGGTTTGTTGAGTGGCTCACGGAGCCAACTGAATTTGCTGGCAAATGGCCTGCAACGAAGGTGGACAGAAAAGGATACAATAGGGGGAGTACCAATTTTGATGAGCGACGAGCGGCCCAATCCTGATGCCCTGCTAGCGCGCGTGCGCGACGAAGAGAATCGCGCCAAACGCGGCAAGCTAAGAATATTTTTTGGTTATGCGGCCGGCGTGGGTAAGACCTACGCCATGCTCACCGCCGCTCAGGCAGTGCGCGCTGCAGGTGTGGATATAGTCGTCGGGTACGTTGAGCCACACGGACGGCCCGAAACCGAGACTCTTTTAAAAGGCATGGAGTGCCTTCCGACAGTCAGCGTTACCTATCGCGGCACCGCGCTTCCCGAGTTCGACCTGGATGCCGCTCTCGCTCGTCGACCTGCAATTTTGCTGGTTGACGAACTTGCCCATTCGAATGCACCAGGTACGCGGCATCCGAAACGGTGGCAGGATGTTGAGGAGTTGCTCGCGGCCGGTATCGATGTTTGGACGACTCTCAATGTTCAACATAT
>DASZZA010000634.1:0-9192 GCA_035545135.1 Lacipirellulaceae bacterium
GACCGCTCCAGTTATGCTGAACGGCATCCGGTGCCAATTGATCGATACGGCGGGCATTGAGGAATTGCCGGACGATGCGCACTTATCGTCGTCGATCGACGCGACGGCGCAGATGGTCGCGATGGAGCGACTCAAGCAAGCGACCATCCGCGCTCACTGCATAGAGTCCCGCACCGCGCCCGACGAATATACGCTGTCAGAATTTGAAACGGGCGCGGGCAGCCGCCACCGCGACATCGTCGTGCTGACAAAAGCCGATCTCACACCTAACTTCGCTTCGACGACGCACGAGTTTTACTCCGTGCCTCCCATACTCACCAGCAGCCGCACCGGCCAAGGACTTGATGAATTGGCAGCGTCGCTTCATACGTTATTGATGCGCAACGAATCAGGGTCTAGTGGCCAAGTGGTTTCCGCAACTGCCGAACGTTGCCGAGAGAGCGTGCGGTTGGCGGAGAATTCGCTACGACTCGCGGCCGAGCTCGTAGGCGCTGGTGCCGGCAATGAGTTAGTGGCCGTCGAATTGCGGACTGCGCTGGCAGAGCTTGGGAAAGTCGTCGGATCCGTCTATACCGAGGACCTTCTGGACCGTATCTTTGGGAGCTTCTGCATTGGGAAATAGCAACGGATTCGACCGTCCTACGATCTTGCCGACTCGCTTCTAAAGCCCATTCACATGGCCGCTCCAATTCGCAAAGTGCTCTGCGGCGCCACGATCTTTATTTGGATCGTCATCCGCTGTTTGACCGCCGTGGCGGCCAACAATGCGGTGTATGCTGCGGCCATGGAGTCGATCACGACGGACGAGCTTTACAAATATGTCGCCGTGCTGGCCGACGACGTGTATGAAGGGCGCGAAGCCGGCAGCCGCGGCGGTCATGCGGCCGAACGATACTTGCTTCAGCAATTGCGACCTTACCATCTCACGCCCGCGGGAACGGACGGCGACTTTGTCCAGCGGTTTCGCGACGATTGTCGCAACATCCTCGTTCTTCAGCCGGGCGATGATCCGCAGCTGCAGAACGAGGTGATCGTCGTTGGCGCGCATTACGATCACGTCGGCTACGGTAACAGCCATAACAGCTTTGGCCCCATCGGCAAAATCCACAATGGCGCCGACGATAACGCCAGCGGCACCTCGGTCGTGCTGGAAACAATCGAGGCATTTGCCCGGACCGGCCTGAAAACGCGCCGCTCCATTTTATTCGCCTTGTGGGACGCGGAGGAGCGCGGCATGGTTGGCTCGCACTATTGGCTTGAGCATCCCACGCTGTCGCTCGATCGGGTGAAACTCGATATCACGCTCGATATGGTGGGCCGACTTCGCAACGAGCGTCTTTACGTGCTCGGCACGCGCAGCGGGTACGGGATGCGTCGGCTATTCAGCGATCCGCTCGATGACTCCCTCTTGCTCGATTTTTCGTGGGATATTAGCGGGAACAGCGATCATTGGTCGTTTTTAGAACACCGCATTCCGATCGCGCTGTTACATACAGGCCTCCATTCCGACTATCACCGGCCGACGGACGATGCCGAGAAGATCAACCGCCAGGGCTTGCGCGAGATATGCCGCTACTTGCTGGCCGTGCTGATCAAAGTTGCCGATGAGGACCAACTGCCCACGTTTCGCGGCGCCGTCCGCCGCGAGACGGAAGATATTCGTCACAGTTTGGAGCAGCCGCTTCCAACGGCATCGCTCGACAATTGGCCAGCCGATCAGCCGCGGCCACAACTGGGTATTTCTTGGCGTGAAGACAATGCGGAACCAGGCTCGGTGTACCTGGTTCGCATCGTCGGCGGCACACCGGCCGCGGCCGCAGACCTGGCTGTCGGCGACCGCATCGACGAACTGAACGATCATCCAATCGCCAACGCCGCCGCCTTTCAGACCGAAATCGAGTCGCTGCTCAGGTCCGCGCAGCCCGAGTTCCGCATGCTCGTCGAGCGCGGCGGGCACATGCGGACCATTACGGTGAAGATGGCGTCTAACAGGGGCAACTTGGTTGAGACGCACGCAACAGGAGCCTCAACTGGCGCGCAAGGACGGTGAGGCGCGAAAATGAAGGATGAAGGATGCGAGTTGAGAGATGATGGAAAGAAAGGTTGCAGCACGGAAAATCGCCGCGTCTTAAACGATCAAAACTCTTTCGCGTTTCGTGCCGCCGGATTGATCCACTCTCGCCACGTAAATTTCTTATGGGACTGTGTATGGCGGCTCTGATGCTCATCGCCTAGCCGGTTGAACCGATGCGGTCTATACTGCACGGCAGGCATTTTTAACGCGGGGATGTGGCGGAATTGGCAGACGCGCTGGACTTAGGATCCAGTGGCCGCAAGGTCGTGCAGGTTCAACTCCTGTCATCCCCAATGGTTTTTTAGGGGGGCTCTGAGAACACCATCGGTGGACAGTCCCGATGTGTCTGAGTCGCCGAGAAAAATGGGACAAGACGTCAATCGGCTTTGGGACGGTCCGCCATTTTCAAGACGGTCTGGTCTGTGTCCTTAAGGCTTCCCCCAATGCGAATGTGCCATGCATACTTAGAACCTATCCCAAAGTGCCCCGGAGAAGGGGACAGTTCCATTTTTGCTCCGCGGACTCCGCAAGAATTGGGACAGTCCCCGGCATTTTGGGATAGGCTCTTATGCTTGTTGCTCTTGCTGAGCAGCAGCGGTCGAGTTTTACTAGCTTCGGACCCGGCTGTTTTGGCGGAAAGAAATGCCCCGGCGGAAATCGTAGCGACAGCGGCTACCAAAGCGCCGGTGGCTTCAGCGGCGATACAGCGGTTAACGGATTACATAAAAGCACTTACTGGCTCACCACCACGAATTCGCAATACACTAGGGAAAACCGGGACGGCGATCGTCATTGGTGATGCCGCCCTTGCTGACAAATACAATGTCACGCCGCCGGACGATAGCCGCGACGAGAGCTTCGTAATCTCTCCTCTTCAACGCGACGGGCGAACTGTTCTGATCGTTAGCGGAAGGACCGACAAAGGGATCAAACAGGCTATCAATTTTGTGCTGAGGCATCTGTTTCGATCTGCCGACGGCAAAGTGTTGCTCGATCCAGCTTCGTTCCGCGCCGCTCCTTTCATCAAGCTGAGAGTCTCGCACATCGGCGGCTACACCCGGCAGGCATTCGACCGCACGACGGGCAAACGACTGCCCAAAGGAGTGCACGCAACGCCTGAGCAACTCGACTGGAACTATATCAGCCGGTGGGACCCTCGACGGCTGGGCGATTACATCGATATGCTCGACTTCTTCGGCTACAACGGGATTGAAGAGCCGCCGAATCTCTACGCGCCTGCAGAAAACGACGATTCAACGGCTGTCGCGCGGCGGAGAATCGTGCGAGAGCACGTCGAGCGCAACGGCATGATCTCAATCGCGAAGATCGACGGCACGCTGGCCGGCGGCGGCAGCGGCGCCGTGCCTTATGGGGCCGATTCGAAGGAGCGATACGAGCAGTACTATCGCGAAATGGCCGAATCCGCTGCGCCATACAACGACTATGTCCTGACGCACTGGGTCGACGCCGGCGGCTGGAAGAGTACTCCCCAGCACCCGTGTAACCTCGATGTATTGCAAGAGCTGCACATGCAGATCGATCGCCAATTCAAGCGGGTGAACCCACGGATCGAATCGTTGCTGAGTCTATGGTATCTGGACCATCCGATGTACCAGCGATGGCTCGGCTATCGCGGAGTGGAAACGATCCTGAACAGCGGCAAGTTGCCGCGGGAAGTCGGACTGGCTATGAGCCGGACGTATCGTCCGGAAGAGGCTGAGAAGATAACCGCGGCGGGGCGCCGTGCTGCAGTATGGGGCTGGTACATGGCAGATCACGAGTTGCTCTACACGATGCACGTACACACGCACGCGATGGCGACTTATTTCCACAACCTTCCGCCTGACGCCGGCGACAAGTTGTTTGCCCATATTCTCGATAACTGTCAGCGCGAGACCAATCTGTACACGGTATACGTGGGCGCTCAAATGATGTGGAACCCGAAAGGTGACCCCGAGTCGTATCTCCGCGAAGCAGCCCGACTGGTCTACGGACCGAAGCTTGAGGATCCGGTGTTCCGTGGGCTGAAGGCGATCGCCGATGTGCGTTGCGGTCCGGGACCTTGCCGCGGATGTTGGACGCCGGGGCGGACGCGCGTGATGACCGACGCGGCGAAGCCGCCCGGCTCCAACGATGGCGCGACCGAGGCGTCCAACGGCATCGTTACGTTTGAGCAGGGCTATCGACAGGCCTTAGAAGCAGACGAGGGTCTAAAGAAGCTCAAGATCGATAAAAACTATGTGCCTCCAATCCGTTTTCATCGCCCGACAGACGTCCTGCTTGCGGAACTCAAAAGACACGTTCATGCCGTCGCCGCGTATATGCAGTTTGTGCGAGACAAAAAAGAGGGAAAGGTTCATCCAACCGAAGTCCCCTCCGCCCCGGGGCCATTCGAGTACTACGAACGTCTGCGGTATCTCCAGGCACAGTAGCCGCGCGTTAAATCGATGCTCCTGGTGTGTGACACAGTTTGTAGTCTGAGAGTTGGTGCATGTCACCCGACCTGTGAATAAGAGATCCAACTAAATTGGCCAGCCATTTTTCGATCCCGCTTTGCATCTTGTGAGGAAGACTCATGTCCAGAAAACGTTTGACATTCGTCATTGCAATGATCGTCCTGTTGCCGGTGATGCAAACGACCTCTGTGGCCCAGCCGAACATCGTGCTGATCCTCTCCGATGACCAAGCTTGGACGGACTACGGCTTCATGGGACACCCTGTCATTTCGACTCCCAGCCTCGACGAGCTGGCCGGGCGCGGTGCGCTGTTCGACCGCGGCTATGTGCCGATCGCACTCTGCCGACCTTCGCTGGCGACAATTATTACAGGCCTCTATCCGCATCAGCATGGGATTACCGGGAACGATCCGTCGCCGGCGCTTGCACCGCTCAATTCGCCGCAGTATGCCAAGCTTCGCGAAGAACTCATTAGTCGTATCGATCGCTGTCAAACCCTGCCGAAGTTATTGGCCGAACGCGGCTACGTGAGCTTTCAGTCCGGTAAATGGTGGGAAGGTAGTTACCGGCGCGGCGGATTCACGGACGGGATGACGCGGGGCTTCCCCAATCCCGGCGGGCGGCACGGTGACGAAGGACTCAAGATCGGCCGCGATGGGATGCAACCGGTCTTCACGTTCATCGATTCGGCCGTCGCCGAACAGAAGCCGTTCTTCCTCTGGTATGCGCCCATGATGCCACATCAGCCTCATAATCCGCCCGAGCGGTTGCTGGCCAAATACCGTGCGAAAGTCGAGTCGCTGCCTTTGGCCAGGTACTATGCGATGTGCGAATGGTTCGATGAAACGTGTGGCGAGTTGATCCGGTACGTGGATCAAAAGGGACTGACAAACAACACACTATTTGTCTACGTTAGCGACAACGGTTGGATCCAGAACCCGAACAAAGAAGGCCAGGAGTTACGCTCGAAGCAGTCGCCGAATGAGGGCGGCATCCGCGAGCCGATCATTCTTTGTTGGCCGGGAACGATCAAGCCGCAACGGCGCAGCGAACTTGTCAGCAGTATCGATCTGGCGCCGACTATCCTAAGCGCGGCGGGCGCGAAGGTTCCTGATAACTTGCCCGGCGAGAATCTGTTGCCGCTGTTGCGCGATGGAAGGCCGTTGTCGCGGAAGGCAATCTATGGCGAGGGGTTCGCACATGACGTGGCCGATCTCAATTCGCCGGAGGCTTCGCTGTTGTATCGCTGGATTATCGAAGGAAGGTGGAAGTTGATACTTACCTATGACGGAAAGCTCGGTCGCTACGCGGCTATTCACAAAGACAAGGAGCGGGACCCGCAATTGTACGATTTGTCTGCCGATCCGCACGAGATGGAAAACGTTGCCGCCAAGCATCCGAAAATCGTGCAGCAATTGGCGCAGAAGATCGCTGACTGGTGGCCTCTAACGAAACGCCACGTGCTCCCTTCGGCAAAAAAATAGTCGAGCCAGTCACAACATGCCGCTGACGACAGCGCACGCGTGGGCTGCCGGTTTTTAGATTTGCCAGAGGATTGAGCAGCGGCAGGCGGCAGCCAGGTTAACTCCGCGCACGCTGGCGTCTAGCCTACGGACCGGTCTTCGGTTCAACGAGGCGCGCACCAGTTGAGATTGTGTGGCAGGAGGCAGGTTGATGAACCCGCGCACAGGGGGACTTAAAGAAATACTTGACATTGGCGACAAAAGAAAGTATACAGCACTTCGCCGCAAGCCGTTTTTTCAACTCGGTGCGACTCGAACGGAGGCAACGTGATCGCGGTTTATCCGCCACAAAGGACTCGAACATCTGGGTGGCCGAATGAGACAACGCCTACGTAACAGTGACGCTTACCTCGCCAATCCCAACCGAGGTTTCACCCTCGTCGAGCTACTGGTGGTCATTGCGATTATCGGAATACTAGTGGCGCTGCTGTTGCCGGCGGTTCAAGCGGCGCGCGAGGCGGCTCGGCGGGCCCAATGCCAAAGTCATCTCCACAATATCGCGCTTGCGGTGTTGAACTATCAGGAGGCAAACAAGGAATATCCGCCAGGCTTTGTCCCCGCCGGTCCCAGCACGGCCATTGAGAGCTGGAGTTGGGGCGTATTCATCCTGCCGTATCTAGAGGAACAAACACTATACGACCAGTTGTGGCCGTCGAAAAAATTCGTGCAGCCGGTGGACGGCAATCGGCGGCCAGGCGGGTCGGGCACCGCCAGCCAATCGTCGGGGCGCAATTTGGCCGATTTGTTCGCCGGCGGCAGGCCGGAGGACATCGCCCTGGTGCAGACGCCGTTGGCCATTTTTCGCTGCCCCTCCGATACGACGCCCGCTCTAGTACCCTGCAGATGGTCGGACGGTGGATGTTACATAAAGGACCAACCCGCGCGGACATACGCTGCGGACTTATGGGAGCGGAGCTTTCTCGGCACGTACTCCAAAAAGATTTCGCCGACGTTCATGCCGTCGACATCGAACTACGTCGGTAGCCGAGGTATCATCGATGCCGGCTGTCCCGGCTCGGGCAGTTCGCCCAACTGGAGCTACGACGAGAAACGCTGCGATAGTAACGGCATCTTCTTCGGGGCTAGCCATGTTGCGGTCAGTCGGGTGACCGACGGCACCAGCAAGACATTCCTCGTTGGCGAGCGTGACGGATACTGCCTGGCGGCCAGCTGGATCGGCGTGCGTAACCCTTTGGACGGGGCCGAAATGCACAGCCAGTATTGGGCCTTGGCCAATGTGTATCAACCGCTTAATGATCCCCATACCGGCGCGTATAACACTTGCACTGAAGGGTTCAGCAGCGCACACCCCGGCGGCGCGTACTTCGCATTTTGCGACGGCTCCGTGCGATTTATCGACGACGATGTCGACTTCGGACTCGCTTACAATTCCCCGGAATGCTGGGTCAGCAAAACAAACAAGTTGACGGCGTGTCAGACGCGGAAATTTGGCAGCATTATTGGCGTCTACCAGCGGTTGGCATGGCGCGACGATGATGAAGCCCTCGACGGCTACTGAGTGCATTTGTCCGAATCCGGTGAATCTTGAGCCAGCGGTCTGAGCGCTGACCCCACAAGTCGAAACTCCCCAGCAAATTACGATGAATCGACTTTCTCTTCGGAGAATGTGTGCATTACTTCTGCCGGCGTTGATGGTCGGCTGCAGCGGCGGATCGCAGGTCGCGCCTGTAACAGGCCTCGTCACGTTGGACGGGCGTCCGCTGGAAAATGCGGATGTTACGTTTCAGCCGGACGCTTCGCGGAGGCCATCGATGGGCCGTACGGATGCCAAGGGGCATTACGAACTGGCGTACAAGCGCGGCCAACCAGGGGCTCTCGTCGGCGAGCACACGGTGCGGATTTACGTGTCGTCGGAATTGGTGCCGAACCCGCCGCATATCCCTGCGCGATATGACACGCACTCGACGCTTCGTCGACGGGTTGAGGCAGGCAAAAAGAACGTATTTGACTTCGCTCTTACGTCCAACGAAGAATAAGCGAAATAGGGCGAAATCGCCTTCAACGAAGTAGCGGTAAACCCAGGCAAGGACTTGCCGCCACATCGGGCTTCGCCTCGCGCGCACCGTGCCAGATTTTGGTCATCGCTATCTGCCGCGGCATCGAAATCCGCGCGACGAATGCTTCCGTTGCTTGCGTAACTTTTTCATCGACGCCGGCGACTTACGAACCCGAGCAGCGCGAGACTTACCAATGCGGCGGCCGAAGGCTCGGGGACAACGGTAAGTGATGTCGCTTCTTGCCACGTGGTGGCAACGCGTAGGTCGTCAACAAGGGTATGATCGGGCTCGACGCTGTTATTGCGGAGATAAAAGCTGGCGACTGGTCCGTGGTCGTTAGCGACCGTATCGGAACCGTTGCTGGTCACGTTTGGAGCTGGCGCTATCGCGGCGCCATAGGTCGACGGGTCGGGATTGAGCCAGAGGAAAGCACGGTCGTCATTGGTGCCCGGGTTCATCTCGTAGCCGACTACGACAAAAACGGTGTCGCCCTGCTGGAACTCGGTGGTATCGAAGACGCGGTCGCCATTGCCGGCATTTCCGGCACTGGCAGCGACGCCCAGGTTGTATGCGCTGGCATTGTCGGCGTCGCGGTGGATCAGCAGATTCCCGCCGCCTGTTGCGACGCTAGTTACGGCTGGTGAAATCAGGGTGTGCGGTTGAAAGCCGGCGAAATAGGAACCGCTAGTGGTGTTCGTCAAATTGCTGATGTCGTTGACTTGGACCAGCATCGAGTAGTAAACCGTGCCGCTAGTGATAGTCGTCGAAAACGGCAGTTTTGAATTTCCGGCATCCCCGGTTCCCGACAACTGCGCGCTATTGCCTGCGTTCGCAAGCCGGTCAGGGTGACTGAGGCTGCCGCTAGCGATCGTCGGGTCGGGCGAACCCGAGGTGGTGATCAAGCCCCAAGTTCCGTGCCCCGATAGGGGCGAACCGACGGGCGTGTAGTCGAAGTCGTCGAGAGCGAGGTAGCTTGCCAACGCGCGACCGGTTAACAAACTGGCACCCGCCATCGCGGCCATGATGAAAAGGCATTTTCTCATTAGCTGATTCCTCCCGGATTACTGATAAGATCTCAAACCTTGATAAGAAAATCCTTGCTTCGCTGTTCAGACTTGATT
>DASZZA010000635.1:0-10426 GCA_035545135.1 Lacipirellulaceae bacterium
CCCTGCGCTAAAAGCGATTCGGCCACGCGCCGGCCAAGCAACTCGGCTTCACTCGCCAACCCTTCGTCGATTGCGGCCAAACGCTGTGTACCATCCACACTGAGCACAACCGCCGAGAGGTGCAGTCGACCCGCCTCGAACCGCCCGTACGCACCGATCGGCGCCATACACCCGCCGCGAAGATGTTCCAGAAGCGCCCGCTCCGCCGTCACGGCCGCACGCGCCTCGCTATCGTCCAAGGGTGTCAGGATCGCTCGCGTTCTCTCATCATCCGTTCGGCACTCGATGGCCAGCGCCCCCTGCCCCACAGCCGGCAACATCACCTTCAAAGGCAGCGTCTGCGTAACGCGGTCCGCCAAGCCCAGTCTCCGCAGCCCAGCCTCGGCCAACACGACCGCATCGAATTGCCCCTCGTCAAGCTTCCTCAGCCGCGTGTCCACGTTCCCACGTACATCTTCGACCCGCAAATCGGGCCGCAAATAGCGCAGTTGCGACTGCCGCCGCAAACTCCCGGTCCCAACCCTCGCCCCTTGGGGAATCTCAGCCAAAAAATCCTCCCTGCTTGCCACTTGCTCCTCGCGCCTCGCAACTAGCTCGGCGCATCTCGCCACGACAACGTCCGCCGCGCTCTCGCGCACCGGCACGGCAGCCAATATCAGCCCTTCCACCGGCTCCGTCGGCAAGTCCTTCAGACTGTGCACGCCCAAATCGACGTCCCCAGCCAGAACCGCCCGCTGAATCTCTTTCGTGAAAACGCCGCGCGTCCCGATTTCCTCGACGGGCGCAACCTGCTGGATGTCCCCTCGCGTGGCAATATCGATGAGCTCAACTTCGTGCCCCAGCCGCCGCAACTCGCCGGCCACCCACTCCGCCTGCCAGCGGGCAAGCTTGCTGCCTCGAGTGCCCAGGCGCAATGTTCGCCCGTGTGTAGGATCCATCATCGTTCCGCCGCCGTGCCTGCCAACGCCAATTGTCTTTCGCGCCCCGTAAATCTGCCGGAAGGCACGACCCGCGGCGGCGGGATCACCACGCCGCAGCTCACCACCCATTGAATCGCCTGGTCGACCGAGATATTCAAGTCCACAGTTTTGCTCTTCCTTACCGTGATCGCAAAGCCCGTAAACGGCATCGGCGAGTGCGGCACGAACGCCGAGATCACGGGTTCATCGGTCTTATCCTGAATATCTTGCATTCCCTCGCCCGTGACGAACCCAAGCGTCCAAATCCCCTTGCGCGGATATTCGACGGCCACCACGCGCGTGTACTCCATTTCGCGCTCGGAGAAAATAAAGTCTGTCACCTGCTTGATCGACGAGTACACGTTGCTCACGAGCGGCAAACGGTGAATCACTCGCTCTACCCGCGTAAAGAAAAACCGGCCCACCCCGGCCGCCAAAAACTTGCCCAGCAAATACAGCACCAGCACAAAGATGCAAAGAAACAATGGCACCACGAATCGCCGCGGTAGCCAGTATTTGTTGATATACGATGTGTAGATCCCAACGCCGTCCGCCGGCATCGGATCACGGCCAATATTCTGTTTTACGTAGCCGTACACGCTTTCCGGAATCAGCTCGTGTTTATCTGGCGTAAGCTTATATTCTTTCCCGTCGATCTCAATACTGACGTCCTCTTCGGCGGGATAGCTCTTCCCACCAAAGCTCACCGTTCCATCGGGCGCCAATTTCAAGTCGCCCGGCGTACGAATATCCGCGCTGCTCAACATGACGCCGCGCGCAGCACGTTCCATCGGCTCAAGCATGTACACGCCGACCGTGTGGCCAACCCACACGAAAATGACGATCGTCAGCAGCGGCGGCAGCAATATGCCGAGCCCACGTAACACAGCCCGGCGAAACGGCCCTATTCGTTTCCCACGCTCCATCGCTTTCTCGATTTCATGCTCGTTCACAGGATGGTTTCCAATTTAGCGTTAGCTCTAAACCGGGAGATTATCACGCAATCCGAACATCGTGCTGAGAGAGGAAGGATTGCAACACTCCAGGACCCTCAGGGACTCTAACAAAACCCCCTCTCCCTCTGCGAGAGGGCCGGGGTGAGGGTGCGTTGGAATCGGCTTTGATAAAACTCGTCAATCACTCATCCCTCTTTCATCCGTTACCCCATCGCCCGCGCAACCACGGCCACGGCGACTCGCGACGCACCCGCCGAGCGCAAGGCTCGTGCAGCTTCGCTGCATGTCGCACCGGTGGTCAGCACGTCGTCCACCAGCAGCACGTGGGCCGCCCTTAAATGATAGCCCGCTCGTACCGCAAACGCCCGTCGCACGTTTTTCCAGCGTTCTGGCGGATTTAGCTCAAATTGCCGCTCCGTATGGCGACGTCGCCGCAGTAATCTCTCGGCCAACGGCAAGCGGAGCCGACTTGCCAAAACCTCGGCCAACACGGCTGCGGAATTGGTCCGATGTGCAAGTCGCCGTCGCCAATGCAACGGAATCGGCGCGACCACATCCGCCCGAATTTGCGCCAGCCGTGTTCCTCGAGTCTCAGCAAGAAGCCGCCCCATGGCAAGCGATAGCGAATCTCCGTTCGCGTGTTTCATTCGCAGGATGATGTCCCGCAGCACTCCGCTGTACGATCCCAGTGCGACCGTTTCATCGAACCACAATTTGTGTCCGGCGCAACGAAAACAGCCTGCCGGCCGAATGGATGTTGTATCGTGTCTCTTCTCGCCGGATGTAACGTTTGGAACCGGCGCGCCGCACTGCACACACATTGGTTCCGAAAAAACTTCCATCGCCTGCGAGCACACATCACACAGTGCTACACCCGGAATTGGTCTCGCCTGTTCGCCCAGCTCCGCGTAACAGCTCGCACAGTTCGGCGGGAACAGGAGATCGGCAAGCCCAGTCCGCATAACCTTCGCCCGCGCCGATAAGCCGAACAGGGTGCGGTTCATCCGATTTGCCCCATCGCTTGCCGTTTAGCTCCGTGAAGTTCGTTGCTAGCAGCCGCTGATTATAACATACGCACCTTCGCTATTGACCCGCTTTTACCATTGCAGCTAATTTCCTCCGTCTCATTCTCCCCGCTCCGTGCGCCCCTCTGCCCGCTTCCATGTCCACGATCATTGATCGCTACTTATTGCGTCAGTTCATCCAGGTCTTCACCATCTGCCTGTTGAGCCTGATCGGACTGTACATCGTGATCGATGCCTTCAGTCACCTCGACCATTTCATCGACGCGACTGGCAAACACGGCAACTTGCTCAAAGTCATGGGTGCGTACTATGGCTATCGAGGCATCGAATTCTTCGACCGCACCAGCGGCGTGCTCACCCTGATTGCCGTGATGTTCACGGTCACTTGGATTCAACGCCACCATGAAATGACCGCGCTTTTGGCGGCCGGTATCTCGCGCACTCGTGTGCTGCGACCCGTCCTTCTGGCGGCCATCTTTGTATGTTTGGCCGCGGCCGCTAACCGCGAGCTTATCATTCCCAATATCCGCGACCATCTCGCCACCGATTCGAAAAATATCGGCGGCGACTCCGCCTCGGTCATGCAATCGCGGTTCGACAGTCAGACCGATATCCTAATCGGCGGCGATAAGATCATTCCGGCAAAGGACAAAATCATCAGCCCGGCATTCGTATTGCCGCGACAGTTCGACCAGTTCGGCAAGCAGCTTACGGCCAAAGAAGCCGTCTTTCTGCCACCTGGTAGCGACCGGCCAAGCGGTTACTTGCTCACCAGCGTTACGGCGCCCAAAGCACTATTGAAAAGCCCCACACTGAAGCAGGGCAACAAACCCATTATCCTCACACCGATCGACAGCAACTGGCTCCAGCCGGATCAAGTGTTCGTAGTCAGTGGTGTAACGTCGGAATTCCTCGCGGCCGGCTCAAATTGGAGCGATTTCGCCTCGACCCGCGAGATGATCGATCAGCTTCGCAGCCCCAGCGTCGACCTGGGCGCCGATGTCCGAGTCGCTATCCATAGCCGCTTCCTCCAACCAATCCTTGATACCACGCTGCTCTTTCTCGGACTGCCATTCGTCGTCACGCGCACCAATCGCAACCCCTTCATCGCGCTCGGTATGTGCTTGGTCGTCGTTACGGTCTTCATGCTCGTCGGGCTCGGTTGCAAACAATTGGGCTCCAGCGGCTGGCTGTCGCCGCCACTCGCCGCGTGGTTACCGCTAATGATTTTCGCCCCGATCGCCGCGGCTGCCAGCGACACCTTGCGGCAGTAGTTCATTTTTTGCCGAACACGTTGTCGCGCACGTTCGACCATGCCGGCGCAATGAAAAGATGGGGAGAGACGGAGAATGGAAGACAAGGAGATCCTCTGCTCACGCAATTCTCCTAGTTCCCTTGTCTCCTTGTCTCTCCCCCACGGGTCACCTCCCCCAATGCGCTAACAAACTCGGCCCCAAATAGAATCACAAGCACACCATAGTAAGCCCATAGCATCACGGCGAGAAACGAGCCAATGATCCCATACGCACTGGGATAGTTCAGGTGCAACAAATACGCGGCGAGCGCCAATCGCCCGACTTCCCATAGCACCGCGGCCACGAGTCCGCCCCAAAACGCGTTCCACCAGCGTATCGCCGGTTTTGGGACGAAGCGATAAATCGCTGTGAATGCAAGTAGATTAAGAACAAGGTTCACCCAAAAGCCGGTCAGCCAGCCAACCCATGCTCCAAGCTTCATCTCTGAATTCATCGCCTTCATTACGCCTGAAAGACTCACCGTGGCGACCAGCACCAAAAGCACGAACCCGCCCGCCGCGACCAGCATGCCAAGTGCCTTTAACCGCTGAAAGACCAAACGCCAAATCCAGCTTAGCCAACCTTCATGGCGATCGCTCGGCACTTTAAATATGCGATCGAACGCTGCATCGAGCTGCGCGAAAATTGCGATCGCAGAAATTACCAACACCACGAAGCCAATCGGTCCTCCCGATGAAGCCTTTTCGCTCACAGCTTCCAATGAGCGCTTCACCTGTTCGGCCAAATTTGGCGATGCCTGTTGCTTGATCGCGGTTAGCAATTCCTGCTGCGCGTGCTGGCCGATATGCGTCCACTGCAGCACCCACCCAAGTCCGGCTACCAAAACCAACAGCAACGGGAAAAACGACACCGCCATGTAATACGCAATCCCCGCCGCTGATAGCGTATCCTCATGCTCCTGAAAACCCCGGTACGCATGATAAAACTTCATTCCGATTCGTTTCACGAACGACATGTCGGTTTTATCCCCTTCAGACCGCCGTCGATTGCCAATCCACACCGAATCGCATAACCTTCGTATTACGCGGCCACTACCGTCGTCTCCCTTCCGCAGCTATCCACGAACAACTAACAACTAACAACCTCCCATGAAAACCGCCACCATCAAAACCAAGCATGGCGATATCCGCCTCAAACTCAACGACGATAAAGCTCCCAAAACTGTCGCCAACTTCGAAAAGCTGGCCAACAGCGGCTTCTACGACGGCCTCTCGTTCCATCGTGTCATCGCCGATTTCATGATCCAGGGCGGTTGTCCTAAAGGCACTGGCACTGGTGGCCCCGGCTACACCTTCCCCGACGAATTCCACAAGGACCTCAAGCACAACGGCCCCGGCGTACTCTCCATGGCAAATTCAGGGCCAAACACGAACGGTTCCCAGTTCTTTATCACGCACGTCGCCACGCCCTGGCTCGATAACAAGCATTCCGTCTTCGGCCAGGTTATCGACGACACGCAAAAGGTCGTCAACGCCGTCCGCCAGGGCGACAAAATGGAGAAGGTCACCGTGCAAGAGGAATAGGCAAAAGCGCTTTGCACAACGAGTCAGAACCCCAAGATAATCATAATGATTTCCAGTTAGCGATAATCAGCGAAGACTACAAGCAGTTTCAAAACCGATCGGGGACTGCCCCTCTCCCTGAGCGGTTTTGAAACTGCTTCTAGTGCGTTTACACGATTGTTGGATCTCTGCGAAATCTCGAATGTTCAACATCAGTTCCCACCCGACGATGGTGCCACCTTACAAGCTCCTTCTTGTCGTGCTTCTTTGTGCCTCTTCGTGGCCGTCAAAATCTTGCCTGCTGGCCGCCGATGCAGTTGCTTCCCCGGACCCGGCGCGCTTCAAATCCGAAATCGTCGCTTTCGAACACTGGGACGCCAAGAACTCCTTTCCCCATGACGCTATTCTCTTCGTCGGCAGCTCCAGCATCCGCTTCTGGCAGACCGCCGACGCCTTCCCCGGTCTCCCCATCATCAACCGCGGCTTCGGAGGTTCGCACATCAGCGATGTCAACCACTTTGCCGACCGCATCGTATTCAAGTATAAGCCGCGTACCATCGTCTTCTACGCCGGCGACAACGACATTGCCGCCGGCAAGTCGCCCACGACCGTCTTCAACGATTTCCAAACATTCGCCAATTCGGTGCATAAACAGTTACCCGATACGCATATCATCTACCTGCCCATCAAACCCAGCGTCGCTCGATGGAAACTGTGGCCGCATATGGAAGATGTCAACGCGCGCGTCAAAGATCTTGCGCAAAAAGATGACCATCTTACCTATGTCGATACCGCCACCGCCCTGCTCGGCCCCAACGACCAGCCGCGAAAAAGCCTGTTCCGTCCCGACGGCCTGCACCTAGACCAACAAGGTTACGCCATTTGGAATAAAATGCTCGCGCCATTACTTGCCAAATGATCGCCGGGTCGCCGAAAAACGCTGGAGAGCAACGCGCCCGGCTATAACAATGGCCGCGTTTCCGATCCAACCGCCAACAGCTATGGGTAACGAATTCCCAATCCCGCGCCGCCCGATCGTATAGTTTCGAAGTGGTCGCTTGAGCGACCGGTACGCACGCCGATGCTTCTCTTCAAAAAGAAATTCCTCCCCGCGATCCGCTCTGGCGAGAAAACCCAAACCATCCGCCTGTGGAAATTCCGCCACATGCGATCCGGTCAGCGCAGCTACATTCCCGGCATCGGACACATTCGCATCACGTCGGTGGAACCGGTCGACATTGATTCCCTCACCGACGACGACGCCATTCCCGATGGTTTCCCCGACGCCGCCGCGCTGAAAAGCGAACTGCGAACCATCTACGGCGACAAACTCGCCCAAGGCTACCAGGCGTTCCGCATCACCTTCGAGTGCATGCCGCAAAGCTAAGCACGAAACGTGCAGCCACCAGCACAATCGCCAGCCGAGTGCATCAACCATCGCGAAGCTGAGCGTTGTCCTGACGAATCTCGCGGACCAGCTTCACCTGGGCTGCTAAATGCTCGCTCCGCAGCCGGACAAAATTCTGCCGCGTCGCCCAGGCATCGAGTGCCGCCAACAATAGTATGGCTAAGCAAGCCAACGTAACGACAAACAGATAGAGTGTAATTGCCAATGGTTCATGCGGCACCAGCGGATAAACGCCGATCGCCACGCCCAATGTCCCGATGATGCCGCTCGCCTGCGTACGCCGCCGATATTGCGACCGGGCGAACCGCTTGTCGCCTTCTTTCAGCGTTGTGTCGTTCTGAGCCGCGCGCCAACTCCGCCGATGCAGGTCGAGCAAAAGGCCCGATAGCCCAATCAAAATCAACGAAATAATGGATGTACCAATCATGCCAATTATCGTCCCGATGCAGCCCCCGAGTCCGCACGGCCGGTCGCTTGCGGTGTAGCTTGTTGACTCTTTCCCACCGATTCCTCTTCCTTTATCCATTCATACACAACCCAACCCACTTTCGCCAGCGACGACGGCGCACAGTGCTCGGGATTATCCATCGTTGTGTGCCACGCCGGGTAGTCAAAATCGATAATGTCGCACGTCGGTATCTTCGCTGTATTCCGTAACGGCATGTGGTCGTCCTGAACTGCGTAACCAATGCGCGGGATGAATTCCTTCACACCCAATCGGCCCGCAGTGGCCCATATTGCTTTCACGAGCGGTCGAGTTTCATGCCACGTCGCGCTTAGCCGATCTTGATACACGTCCAATTGCGCGTCGCCGACCATATCCAGCAACACGCCCCAACGGTAATGTTGTGCCGGCGGATTCTTCACGTACTGCCGAGCAAACCAAGTGCTGCCCAGAAAATATGGATCGCGGCCTTCCGTATATACCAACTCTTCGCCATCGAGCAGCACGAAGTCCACGCCGAGCCGCCCCTCGACCTTCGGCATCAAATGCGCCAGCTCCATAAATATCGCAACACCACTGGCCCCGTCGTTCGCACCGAGAAACGTGCCCGAACGCCGTATCGCCGGATCCGGGTCGCGATCCGGCAGCGGCCGCGTGTCGTAATGTGTGCACAGCAGAATGCGCTCGTTTCGCTCGGGATGCCATTCTACGATGATGTTCGCCATCGGCACCTTGTCGCCCCCCAGCGGATTGCGCGCCAGAAACCGCTGAAAGCTCACTTTGCCGCCAGCCTTCTCGAAATAGTCTTTCAGCATTTCCTGCTGCTTCTGCATTCCGGGCGATCCACTCGGCCGCGGCCCAATTGCGCACAGCTGCTCTAGATAACTGTATGCCCGCTTCGCATTGAGCGGATTAACAGAGGGTACCGAC
The DNA here is from genome assembly GCA_035545135.1 of Lacipirellulaceae bacterium. Lineage (GTDB taxonomy): Bacteria > Planctomycetota > Planctomycetia > Pirellulales > Lacipirellulaceae > JABDGM01. The sequence continues at coordinate 8,542 of DASZZA010000635.1, forward strand.
CGCTCAGTCGCATCCGAGCTAGCCCTATCTTCGGCTGCGCTACGATGCGCTCGAGCCACGATTAAGAACGCGAAGATCCCGCCAAGTACCAACACCGTGGAAGCTTGTTTCAAACGCCTGCTCATGCTGTCATTCTACGGCCCGATGTCGAATCCGTGCGACCCAGAATTCAGGCGAATTACAGCGATTCCTAGTGCTGGCGATGTTGTCTTGCTGCAAATCCTGCAAATTTCTATCATTCCGCTCCTTCTGCCGCGCAGCCACAGGAATCGCCGCTATGCTGCCAATCCCACTCGATCTCGTCCAACAAGTTACGGAGATGCACCGCGTCACCGTTACCCGCTGGCACGAACAATCGCCCGATAATCCGTACAAGGGCTTGCTCGCCATCGCGTGCCAGCAACACCAATTTAATTACCTGCTCTGGCACGAGGAAGATATTGCCCGCAGCCCCGTCGTCTCCGACCGGCGCATTGCGGCGGTCAAACGATCCATCGACCGCTACAACCAGCAGCGCAACGACTGGATCGAAAAGATCGACGAAGCGCTCGTTGAATTGTTATCGGCAGAAGGCGTGTTGGCCCGTGCCGATGCCCGCCTCAATACTGAAACTCCCGGCAGCGCGATCGATCGCCTTTCGGTCATGGCGCTGCGAACCTACCACTTTAATGAGCAGCTCCTTCGCGACGGCGTCGACGAAATCCATCGCGCCACCGTCCGCGACCGGCTCCTCCGCTGCCAGGCTCAGCATGCAGACCTTTCGCAGTCGCTTGCCGAGCTACTCGACGACATTTGGACCGGCCGCAAACTGCTCAAAGTCTATCGGCAAATGAAAATGTACAACGATCCCTCGCTCAATCCCTATCTTTACAACCGTCGAAAGGCGGTGGCATAGGCCAGTCATGAAACTTTCATTCGACCGCGCACTGCGCCAGGAAATAGTTGACCATCTCGTACGTGTTGTGGAAACGACGCCGCTACTGAGCGAACCATTCCCGCATTTTGTCGTTCAAGGTTTCTTTCCCTCCGACGTGTACCGCCGAATGTTGTCCTCACTGCCCGCGCCCAATGAATACGAGCCCTTTGCCTACGAAAAGCACCACCAGCAAAATGGGGAAAGCAATCGCCGCCGATTTCAAATGACAAACGTGTGGTTGGAGCGGCTCCCAGCACAGAACCGCGAGTTCTGGTTTAGCATCCGCAGCGCACTTGGCAGCGAGGAATTGAAGCGCGCCGCATTCGGTAAGCTCGCCCCAGGCCTGGCGTTTCGCTATGCCGTTCCCGCAGCGACCGCGAAATCCCTACCCGGTTACGCACTGCCCGAATTGTTTCACGAAACCAAAGGCTACTCCATCAAACCGCACCCCGACACGCGCAAAAAAGTCGTCACCATGCAGATTGCCCTCCCGCACGACGACAAGCAGAACGCCATGGGAACAGAGTTTTACCGCCGTACGGCAAATCCACTGGCATTATTCCGCGAGCCGCGCGGTTTCGAAATCGTCAAACGGATGCCGTTCCTTCCCAACACCGCGTATGCCTTTTCGGTCCTGAACACCTTCACGCTTAAGAGTTGGCACGGTCGCACAGAAATAGCCGGAGAATGCGGCCAAAGGAACTCGCTCCTCAACATTTGGTATGAGAAGCCAGAGCTCGGCAACACCGATCTGGTTGCCGAGCAAGCAGCCTTGAAGATATCGCCGGGGGAAGTGCGAGCAGCCTAACGGCCGACCAAACGCGGGTCGCTCTTGAGGCGAGAAAATCATTCGATTTGAGTATACAGGTGGCCAGGCGGCAAACGTTTTAGCAACCATGAGCTTATCACTAAGTATCGTGCGTCGAGCCAGGGCCTTTCAAGGTCGGCCACTTGCGCCAGACGCGGAAT
>DASZZA010000636.1:0-8887 GCA_035545135.1 Lacipirellulaceae bacterium
GAAATCGTTCCCATTTGGGGCCGCGACGAAGCCGGCAACCGGGTGCTCGTCGAACGCGACCAATGCGTTCGGGCCGATGCAAGTATGGAAGCTCTGGCCGCCCTGCCGCCCGCATTCATGCCCGGTCTGGGCACCGTGACAGCCGGCAACAGTTCGCCGCTCAACGACGGTGCGGCCGCTCTTTTGATCATGAGCGACGATCGGGCCAAATCACTCGGCCTCACGCCGCTGGTGAAAATCCGGGCAACGGCTGTTGCCGGCGTCGATCCGGCCGTAATGGGCACTGGACCCGTTCCCGCTACGAAAAAGGCGCTCCAGCGCGCCGGACTATCGCTCAACGACATCGACTTGATTGAGCTCAACGAGGCTTTTGCCGCGCAGGCACTCGCCTGCATCCGCATGCTCGACATCGACGAGTCGAAATTAAACGTCCGCGGCGGCGCGATCGCGATCGGTCATCCCCTCGGCGCTTCGGGCGCCCGTATCGTCACTACGCTCATCCATGCCATGCGCGATCGCGATGCGACGCTCGGCTTGGCGACCATGTGCATTGGCGTCGGTCAGGGCATTGCAGCAATTCTTGAAAGGGCGTGAATTTGGAACCGCTACGATGCTCGGTGTTATAGCAACGGCATCTTGAGTACTTTTAGGTGGAATTGCGGTAAAACGTTCTGTAACGGGCAAAATTGTATTGACGTTCCTCAGGTCCAGGCATAGATTAATTTCAGCTTGCGATTGCCTGTAGCCAGCCGGCTTGCGGGTCGGCTCATACGTGGTCACAGCGGTTCCAATTTTTCTCGTCTCATCGCGCGGTCGTCGGGGAATTGCTCCTTGGGTGGATAGTCTTCGCAGGGTGACCCCTGATCGAGCGCGGTGCCGAACGGCTGAAGGGGACTCATCATGCAACTCGGCAAAACACTCGTCGGGGCAATCATCGGCGCCATTTTAGGCATAGCGCTTCTGGTCGCGGTCTACTTCCTCTTCGCAATCGACAAGATGTGGATGGCGATTCCCGTTGCCATCCTCACGGGCTTGGGAGTGCGATTGGCGATCGAGAAAATCGGTCGTCCTAGTTATTTGCGCGGCGCGCTCACTGTAATACTTGCCATGGCGGCCTACTTGGGCGGTCTGATGATTACGCGAGCTGTAGCAAATCGACAGGCCGCAATGACCTCAAAACCTAGCCTGCAAAACAAGGCGGCGCAAACGTCCAACAAGTCGGACACGAAGGCGTCGGATACGCAGCCGGCAGGTCCTGCCGAACAAGCCGATGCACCCGGCATTTTGACAGGCAACGAGGGCAAAATGATGCGGCAGCCCGCGCTACCGAGTCATTTCTCTCCCTGGGATTTCATTTCCCTGGCCGTGGCCGCACTTATAGCGTACGAGCTTGGCCGCGGCACAGAAACTGTGCCTCGAAACACAGAGCCATCGGCTCCGAGCGAGTCCATTCCGGCCGAAGCGCATCCCGACGCATAAAAACATTCAATCTGCTCCAAGTGCGGTCATTTCGAGTTCATGGACTCATAAACAGTCCGGCTAACGAAGCATTCAGCAGCGACGCCGTAAAGCCCACAAACAGCGCACGCATGCCCAGTCGCGCCAAGTCGTGCCGCCGCTTCGGCGCCATTCCCCCAATGCCGCCAAGCTGGATGCCCACCGAAGAAAAATTGGCAAACCCCGTCAGAGCAAACGCTGCCAGCCGGTATGAACGCTCGCTCATCGTGCCCGGTACGGCGATCATATCTTTCATCGTGAGAAACGCCACGTGCTCGTTGATGACGAGCTTGATCCCCAACAGCGTTCCCACGTGCTCAATATCCTTCATCGCCACGCCCATCAGAAAAGCGATGGGGGCAAATAATTTGCCGAATATCCATTGGAGCGTGATATGATCGGGCAACGTCCAACCTGTCCACCCGCTCAACCACGACGTATCGATGATGCTCAATATGCCGTTGAACATCGCCACGAATGCAATAAAAACAATGAGCATGGCGGCCACGTTGAGGGCCAGCGACAAGCCGTCGGTCGTGCCGGCCGCCGCCGCGTCAACCGCATTCACGTAGGGCGACTTCATCCCCTCTTTGCGCACCATGCCGCTTGTTTCAGGTTTGCTCACCTCCGGCAAAAATAGCTTCGATAAGTACAGACTGGCCGGACACGCCATCACGCACGTGGAAATCACCGCCACCGGGTCGGCTCCGTAACTGATGTAAACCGCCATCAACGCACCCGAAATGTGGGCCATGCCGCTCGCCATCAGCACGAACAATTCGGAATTGGTCATTCGCGGCACATACGGCCTGATGATCAGCGGCGCCTCCGTTTGACCCATGAACACATTGGCGGCGACCGATAGCGTTTCGGCCCCGCTCGTCCGCATCAAATACAACATGATCCGCGCAAAGCCGCGCACCACCAGTTGCAAAATACCAAAGTGGTAGAGCACCGTAAAAAATGCTGATATGAACAGAATCGGCGGCAGTGCAATGTACGCGAACTGGAACATGTAATTTGTCGGAAACAGACGCGACCACGTGCCCCCCTCGCTTGCCTTCCTTGGATCGGCCATGTTGCCGAAAACAAATTCAGCGCCGTCGGTCGAAAAGTCCACAAAGTGATGGACGACGTCACCCGCCTTGACAAACGCCTCGTGCACGAAGCCGACATGCAAAATCATGGCTGCCAAAAACAACTGCAGCGCAATCCCCCACCCAATCGTCCGCCAATTCACGGCCCGCAGGTTCGATGAAAATGCTGCCACAACGCCAAAGAAAAACACCAGGCCTGCGGCCGCTTGTCCGCGCAGCCCGATCATATCTCGCATCAAATACGCCAACTCGCCGATGGCCACGATGCCGCCGAGAATTGCCAGCCGCCACCACAGCGGCGTTGGCGGCAGAAACAATGTTTGGGGCGGGGCTTCCGATGGTTCGACGGAGGTTTCGAGCGACTCGGCAGTTTGCATGAAGTTTGGCTCCGTACAAGAAAAGTCAGCTTCCCGCTGATCGTAGCTGGCCTGAATCCCAGCGTCTACCGAAGTCCCAAGAAAGTAGTGGGCCCCGTCCAAGATGCGGATTGCTACAATTCCCGTTTGGTCGTTCCGTTCCCGCCGCCGTCGTTGATTTCAGGCTCAGGCATTCGACCGTTCACTTTCGAGGATTCCCTTTAAGAATTGTCCCGTATAGCTTTCCACACACTCTGCGACTCCCTCGGGCGTTCCGACCGCTACGATTCGGCCTCCGCCCACACCGCCCTCCGGACCCAAGTCGACTACCCAATCCGCCGTCTTGATCACATCCAGGTTATGCTCGATCACGAGGACAGTGTTATTCTGGTCGACGAGCCGATTCAGCACGACCAGCAGCCGGCGGATATCGTCGCTGTGGAGCCCCGTCGTCGGTTCATCGAGGATGTAGAGCGTGTGCCCCGCTCCGCTGCGACTGAGCTCCGTTGCCAATTTGATCCGCTGGGCCTCGCCGCCCGAGAGCGTCGTCGAGGGCTGACCAAGTGACAGATAGCCCAAGCCGACGTCGACGAGCGTCGCCAGCACCCGGCGGATATTCTCGTGGTTCTCGAAGAACGCGACCGCGTCGTCGATATTCATGTCGAGCACGTCGGCAATCGATCGCTCTCGATACCGCACAGAAAGCGTTTGGCGATTAAATCGGGCACCGTGGCACACTGGGCAAGTCAATTCCAAGTCCGGAAGAAAATTCATCGCCACGCGCCGAACACCTTGCCCCTGACAAGCCGCGCATCGGCCTCCTTTGGCGTTGAAGCTGAATCGGCCCGGGCCGTATCCGCGCTGCCGCGACTGTTTCGTGCCGGCGAACACGCGGCGTATAGAGTCCCAGACGCCCGTGTACGTCGCCGGATTGCTCCGCGGAGTGCGACCGATGGGCGATTGGTCGACTTCCACGAGTCGTTCCAGCTGGCTCACTCCGCGCAAGCTGCGAAATGGCGCGGGCCGCGCTTCTGCGCCATGTAATTTGCGGGCCAACGCACGTGCCAACGTGTCTACCACGAGCGAGCTCTTTCCAGATCCACTCACACCCGTAACGCATACAAGCAACCCCAGCGGAATTTCCACGTCGACATCTTGCAAGTTATTCGCGCTCGCGCCCGCAAGTTGCAACACGCGGGACTTCACGGGTGAACGACGCTGAGTTGGAACTGGAATCGATTCTCGCCCGGATAAGAATGCACCCGTCAACGACGACTCGAGTTTGCCGACGGCATCTGGCGTGCCGTGACCAACCACGCGTCCGCCCCAATGCCCAGCTCCGGGCCCCATATCGATCAAGTGGTCGCTTGACCGCATGAGCGATTCGTCGTGCTCTACGACAACGACCGTATTGCCCTGCCGCTGCAAATCGCGCAGCGCCCCGATGAGCCGATCGTTGTCGCGCGGATGCAGGCCAATCGATGGCTCATCCAGCAGGTACAGGACGCCGACTAGCCCCGAGCCAATACCGGTAGCTAGCCGAACCCGCTGGCGCTCGCCGCCGCTAAGCGTGTCAGCGGCGCGATCGAGTGTTAGATAGTCGGTGCCCACACGATCGAGGAATTCCAACCGCCGCAAAATCTCCGCCACGATCGGTTCGGCGACTGGCTCTTGGTCCTCATTGAATGTCAGCTCATGAAAAAAGCGGATGGCGGCCGTCACCGATAGGGCCGTGATTTCGTGAATCGCAAGTCCACCAAGGCGGCAGGCCCGTGCCTCGGGGCGAAGTCGCGTGCCGTGACAGTCCGGACATACGTTCGCCGTACCGACAGTCGGATCGCCTGTCGCTGCAGAGTCCGGCGGGCCGCCTGTCTCTACATTGAACGTGCCCAGCCCATGGCAGGTGGTACACGCGCCGTACGGACTATTGAAACTAAATGTGCGTGGCTCGATCTCGCCCACGCTGGTACCACAACGCGGGCAAGCATAACGAGTATTTAGCACACGCTCTTGCCAATCTGCCTTGTCAGTCGTCCCGCGATTCCCACCCACAGATGTGCCAGCCGGTTGATACACAACCGTCACGACTCCATCGCCGTGGCGTGCGGCCAGCCGCACCGATTCTCCGAGCCGCGCATCGATGCCCTCGCGAATGATAAGCCGGTCGACAACCGCCTCGATGTCGTGCACTTTTTGCGGCGCCAACTTGGGGATCTCATCGAGTGCATAAACGACGCCGTCGATCCGCGCTCGCACAAAACCAGCCTTCTGTATGCTTTCCAACACCTCGCGATGGGCGCCGCGGCGCCCGCGCACCGTGGGTGCAAGGATCATAACACGCGTGTTGCTTGGCAAGCCGCGAATCGTTTGCTCGATTTCCGCCAGTGTTTGCTGCGCGATCGGCGTGCCGCAGTGCGGGCACAGCACCGTACCGACGCGCGACATCAAGAGCCGCAGGTAATCATAAATCTCGGTGATCGTGCCGACCGTGCTGCGTGGGTTCGGTGCAGCCGGTTTTTGATCGATAGCGATCGTCGGCTGCAAGCCCTCGATGTGATCGACGTCCGGACGTTCCATCTGCTCGAAGAACTGGCGCGCGTACACCGACAGGCTTTGCACGTATTGCCGCTGTCCTTCGGCCAGCAGCGTATCGAACGCCAGCGAGCTTTTTCCCGATCCGCTGACTCCCGTGATAACGACGAGCCGGTTGCGCGGAATATCGACATCTACGTTTTGCAGATTATGCGTGCGTGCCCCGCGGACCTGGATTTCATCGAGCATGAGGAAGTATATGCCGACTTGAACTGGGAGGGCGAGGCTCCTGCCGAGCCGCATCCATGCGGGGTGACGGCACCTTCGGAAGTTTCCGTTTCCATTTACTGGCAATAGGTCAATAATGAGCCCCGCTTTTGCGAATGTGGACCATTGGCCGCTGGTCCGTCTCATTCAAACGACCGCGAACGACCTTTGCCAGAAAGATCCGATGATCGCCAGAGTCCACATGTCCTGCCGGTTCGCATTCCAAGTGACCGAGCGCATCTTTTAGGATCGGCACTCCGCGGGCACAGTGCCCAATTTCCAAGTTCTCGAACGACGGCTGGCCCGGCTTAAAGCCTTGCGAGAAATGCTTCAACAACGACTTCTGCCCCTCACGAACCAGGTTGAGCACAAACGGCTGACCCTCGCTTAGCCAATCGCAAACGTAGCGACCAAGTTTCACCGCCACGCTCACCATCGGCGGCTCGAAGCCGGCCTGCATGACCCAACTGGCCAGCATCCCCGTAGCCCGCGGCCCCGTGCCGATCGTGAGAATAAAGATGCCGCTCGGAATATGACCAAGGGCCGAATCAAATGACTTGGTTTTGCTCATCAATTAATCTGGTTGTGCTGATCAAATGAATTGGTTCCGCGTGCCACATGACTTAGTTTTGCGTATCAAACCTCGACTAAGTGTCGAACAAAACTTCCTCTCCCTTTGGAAGAGGGCTGGGGTAAGGGTGCCTTGGAATCGGTTCTGTTCGAATTCCTAGAATTGCTAACTCGCAGATTTGCCCAGGCTGCGGCCAAGCTTCTGCTCCACGCTTGCCACTTTACTTTTCAATCGCCCCGATTGGCCGCGGCGATAATCCAACTTGGCCGCGCACGTCACCCGGTCGCTGTGCTCCGCCACCCGTTCGATGCAGCGACGCATTATATCCAACACCTGATCGAGCTCGCCCTCGACGACGGTCCCCATCGCGTGCAACTCATAGTCGAGACCGCTTCGGTCGACAATGTCGACGCACTTTGCCACGTACTCACTCACGCTTTCACCCTTGCCGAGCGGCGTGATCGACATCTCCAATAGGACCATGGTGCTATTGCTCACATTCCAGTCGCGGTTCGACTTCCACACGAAGCACGTCGCGAGCATCCAAGCTTTCTTTCACCGATGCCTGCACTGCTGTCACATCGATGTTGCTTCAATCGCTGTCGATTTTAGCCGACGAAATCGCACGCGTCGATTGCGGGCAAAAAACCAAGCGACCGCTATCACTGGCGTCGCATCTCGCAGGGCAGTTCCCCTGTCCGCTGACTTGGACATCCGCTAACCTGCGGCCCCAATCGGACCGAGAATGAAGTAGGGTGACTGCTTGTCCGAACTGCTTCTCGCCGTCTTCGATCGACGCCCAGACCCGCCTTGTCATGACTTGTCGCACCAGTTCCCATTGCGTGAAGAAAAGGTGCGCGCTGCTGCTCGCGTGCGTGGCAGTGTTCGATGCCGCGCGCGCGATCCTTGCCCAAGAACTGCTTCCCGAAACGCCGGCGCCTGCTCCAGCGACCGCTGCCGTTCCTTTCAACGGCGACGAGTACGGCGCTCTCTTTGGTCAACCGCCAATACCAACGCCGACGCCAAGTGGCGCGTGGATCGCTCCGCCGGGGGCGCAACCTCTACTTGCCGCTCCCGCTCCGTGCAACGTCGCTCCCGCTTGGGGGCAGCCCGTGATCGCCGCCGGCCCGAACGATTGGTACTGGCAAGTAATGCCCAAGAGCGTGATTTACCACTCGTATTTAGCCGGTGTTCACGAGCCACGATTAGGGATTATCGCCGAACGCGAAACAAACTCCGACCATTCGTTTTGGGATGGCACACTGGGCGCCCGCGTCGGCGTCCTCCGCTATGGTACCGGCGACGGCATCATGCCACAGGGATTTGAATTGGATGTCGAAGCGGCCGCAATGGTACGGCTGACGCTCGATAGCATTGGCGACTTCGAAACGGCCGATTACCGATACGGCGTGCCACTGACGTACGGCATCGATAACTGGCAATTCAAGCTCGCCGCGTACCATCTCAGCTCGCACCTGGGCGACGAATTCGCCATTGCCCATCCGGGCAGCCTCGACGACCGCATCAATTATGTGCGCAACGAGTTGGTGCTCGGTGCGTCCTACTTTCCGCAGCCGTTCGTTCGGCTTTACGGTGAGGCCGGCTGGTGTTTCCACTACGATGGCGGCGCCGAGCCTTGGGAATTTCAGTTCGGCACCGAGCTGTCGCAGCCCGGTCCTACGGGACCACGCGGCACACCCTTCTTAGCCGTCAACGCCAACCTCCGGCAAGAAGTCGATTTCGGCGGCGATATCTCCACCGAGGCCGGCTGGCTCTGGCGAAACGATACCGGCCAGGTCATGCGGCTCGGCCTCCACTACTTCAATGGCAAGTCCAGCCAGTTCCAAACGTTCAACAACTTCGAACAACAAATCGGCTTCGGACTCTGGTACGACTTCTAATTCGCCGGCACATCACGTCTTGCCTGTTTAGCGTCGGCGGCCACGCCGAATCTACCGCCGACAATCTCTCGAATACCGCCGGCTGTGAGTCCACGCCCTACTCGCTACAATACGCTGCATGCGCCAACGATGGACCGATTATCGAGTGTTCTGGCGGCAATTTCGCCAAGCCTACAACACCACAGGCGCAGTCCTGCCCAGCGGCCGCGGATTGTCTCGCGCCCTGTCCCGCTACGTCCGCACCGGCGGGGCCGCTTCCGCCATCGGAGAATCCCAAACGACCGCAACATCTTCCATTCCCCCACCCCGCCGCATCCTCGAAGTCGGCCCAGGAACCGGCGCTGTCACGCTACAGATCATCCACGACATGCGGCCTGCCGACCGCCTCACGCTCGTCGAACGCAACGAGCATTTTGTCACCCATCTGCACCAACGGCTCCACGATGTGCCAGCTTTCAACGCTGCACAAGACCGCATTTCGCTGGTCCACGCCAGCGTCGAAGATTTACCGGAAAACGAGCCGTTCGACGTCATTATTTCCGGCTTGCCGCTGAACAACTTCACCGTCGAATCGGTGCAACAAATTCTATCCAAGCTCACTCGTCTGGTCGCGCCGGGCGGAACCATCAGCTTCTTCGAGTACGTCGCCATTCGGCGCGCCAAAGC
>DASZZA010000637.1:0-7007 GCA_035545135.1 Lacipirellulaceae bacterium
CGCCACTCTCGGTGTTTCCCGGAACGCCTCCCAGGAGGAAATACAAAAGGCCTATCGCAAACTTGCGCGAAAATATCATCCGGACATGAACCCGGACGATGCCACGGCCAAGAAGAGGTTCCAGGAAGTTCAGTCGGCATTCGAGGTGCTCAGCGACGCGGACAAACGCAAACGTTACGACCAGTTCGGCAGTGATTTCGAATCAGTCGGCGCCGGGACCGGTCCCGGTGGGTGGCGGTACACGACCAGCAGCGGGCCGCAAACGTATCCGTTCGACGTTAGCGATTTGAGCGATCTATTTGGCGGCGGTGCTGGTAGTGCCGAAGGCGGCGGGAGCTTCGCCGACTTGTTCAAGCAGTTCAGCCGCGGCCGGGGTGCCCAGCGTGCCCAGCGCGCCGCGACACGCGGCAATGACATCCGGCATGAACTCACGATTCCCTTTGTGACGGCCGTGCTGGGTGGCGAAGCCGCCCTTACGGTGCAGCGCCAAACGGGCCAACTCGAAACCATCCGCGTAAAGATTCCCGTCGGCATCGACGACGGCAAAAAGATTCGGCTTCGTGGACAGGGCGAACCGGGAGTGGGCGGTGCTCCCGCGGGCGACATCCTACTCACGATTCGCGTCAGCCCGCACCCGTACTTTCGCCGCCGAGGCAACCGGCTGGACGTACGCGTACCCATCACACTGGCCGAAGCCGCCCTTGGCGCCACGGTCGATGTTCCGACTCCGCACGGCACAATTTCATTAAAAGTCCCACCAAACACTTCCAGCGGCAAGCGACTTCGAATCAAGGGCCAGGGAGTGCATCCGACCAATCAGCCGGCGGGCGACCTATTCGCTGAAATCCAAATCGTGTTGCCGGACCACCTTAGCGAAGATGAGCGAAAACAACTGGCGGAAATCTCCAACCGTTACCCGCAACATCCGCGGTCCGAGTTGAGGTGGTAAGCGTGAGAGCGAAAAAACAAGGGGTGCGGACATTCTCGCAGCATGTTCGCGGAAACGGCGTGGGCTCAGCGACGCGTTTCGATCGGTTTGATACAATTGGGTGAAGTCCAACGCCTTTCTCTTCCCTGCACCTGGCATCCCCACTCCGGCATCCCAACGGCTTCAATTCGTCATGTTCCAAGCGGGACGCTTACTTTTGGTGGCAACGCAACAGCCAAGCCTCTCCGTCTTGGAGCGCCTCGATCCGCCGCGTCGTGCAGCCGTCATCATGGCGCTTTTGGGATTGACGCTTGTCGGAGTGTTTTTGATTACATTCATCATGATCGGAGGCCATTGGGTCCGCCGGCTCGCCCGGCAACGCCCGGGGAATCGACAGAGTGCGACCGCCGCCGCGGTCGCAGCGCAGCGGTTACGCGATGCGCTAGAAACAGTCTTACCTGAACGAAAAACAAGCGATACGGTGCTGCTAAACTCACCGTCCAAAGACACCAAAGTCGAACCATAAGCAAGTAGGGGTGGGTACCGCCCACCACTTTTTCGACCTGACTGAAATGGTGGGCAATACCCACCCTACGCAAATGGCCGACAACCGTTTTTCGAAGCGCGTACGGTTGTTGCGTGCGAGCGACTTCGAACGTGTGTTCGCCGCCCGCAATTCGGCGTCGGACCGCTGGATTTCATTGCACGGTGCGGCAAACGAGCTGGGTTATCCCCGCCTGGGACTCGCGGTGTCCCGGCGCGTGGGCGGCGCGGTCCAACGGAATCGGTGGAAGCGACTCGTGCGGGAAGCGTTCCGCTTGACGCAGCATTCCTTGCCGCCAATTGATTTAGTGTGTGTTCCGCGCGCGGCTGTTCCGCCAGATCTGGATCAATTGATTAACGGGGTTCCGACATTGTGCGGCCGAATTTACGAGAAAATCGAACGAACGGCGGCTCGCTGCGAGGTCAAGCGATTATGAGTCCCGTTGCGCGACAGATCGGTTTGCTGATCTGGCATTTGCCAGCCGCCATCTTGATCGCGGCGGTCAGGTTCTATCAATGGACGCTAAGTCCAGTTTTGGGTGGGCGATGCCGCTTCCACCCGACCTGCAGCGCGTACTTCATTCAAGCCGTGCAAAAATATGGTGCGGTGAGCGGTGTTTGGCGGGGCGTCCGGCGAATCGGCCGTTGTCATCCGTTCCATCCGGGTGGTTACGATCCGCCGTGAATAGGCATGCGGGACGCGCAATGCGGGGGACAGGCGAGTCGAAGAGGGCTCCATCTGACCCCCATCCGTTAGTACCAGCATTGCTAGCCACCGGTTGACCGTGGCGCAGAGCGCATCCCGTTTAGTTGGCCCACCTTGACCATGCGCAGCTTTGCCACTACTCTCCGCCAGCTTGGAAAGCCCGCCGGGCGGCGAGAACGCTACTTTTTCGTTGATCGGCTGCTAGTCCTGGCGCGCCGCGGCGCACGAGGCGCGATCCGTATCGACCACCACAAATTGTGGCGCGATGGAATCAATATTGGCGAGGGAGCGATTCGTGAATACGCGTCGTACTTCGAACGACCGCGCATCCGGCGCATTGCGCTTCCTTCTGGTCGCCGTCGTGCTCAGCGGGTGCGGCGGACCGATTCTGCGGCCGCAAAGTCCCGAAGCGCGGATCGACATGCCTCCCATGCCGGACGTGCGGTACGTTTCCCAGTACACACATCCATTCGGCATGAACTATGTGAAGATCGAAGCCGTATCGCTTGTCACCGGGCTCGATGGCACCGGTTCGGATCCGCCGCCGACGCCGCAGCGGGCGGCCCTGCTCGACGAAATGAAGCGCCGCGACGTCGCTGATCCCAACGACGTGCTCGCCTCTCCTAATACATCGATGGTGCTGGTACGAGCATTTCTGCGTCCAGGCATTCAGGAGGGCGACCGATTCGACGTAGAAGTCCGCGTGCCAAGCCAGAGCGAAACCAAGAGCATTCGCAATGGCTGGCTGCTCTCAACGCGTCTCACAGAAGTGGCGCTGCTTGGCGACGCCATCCACGAAGGCCACGTGCTTGGCATTGCTGAAGGACCGGTGCTCGTTGATCCGACCGCCGACCCGAAGAAAGATCCCGCCCTTGTCACACGGGGCCGCATCCTGGGTGGCGGTGTCGCGCTCAAGTCGCGTTCTTTGGGGCTCGTGATCAATCATGACCATGAATCGATTCGCATGAGCCAGGACATCGCTCACGCTATCAACCGCCGCTTTTACACATTCGTCCGGGGACGCAAACAAGGCGTCGCTACGCCTAAGACGGCCGACTATATCGAAGTGGTCGTCCATCCGCGCTACAAGGACAACGTCTCCCGCTACATGCAAGTGTTGCGCAACATTGCGATCGACGAATCGCCGACCGCACTCCAGGCACGACTTGTGTTTCTGGAGCAACAGTTGGGCGATCCGCTCACTTCGGCCAGCGCAGCCATCCGTCTTGAAGCCGTCGGAGACGATCAGGCGAAGGCGATTCTCAAACGCGGCCTTGCCACGAAAGACCTCGAGGCGCGGTTTTACGCAGCGGAAGCTTTGGCGTATCTCGATGAAACCTCGGCCACGAGTGTGCTAGGGAAGGTCGCCCGCGACGAACCTGCCTTCCGCGTCAATGCCCTGGCGGCGCTCAGCGCCATGGATGACGCCGCCGCGTACGATGCTCTCCGTTTGCTGCTCGAAGTGAAAAGCGCCGAGACCCGCTATGGCGCGTTCCGCGCTCTCTGGGCAATGAACGCGAACGATCCGCTGTTGCACGACGAAAATCTGAATTCCCAGTTCCACTACCATGTGCTCGATATTCCAGGCCCCGATATGGTGCACGTAACGAAGAGTCACTTGCCCGAAATCGTGCTTTTCGGCAAGGATCAAAAACTCCAACTGCCGCTGATGCTGGACGCTGGCAAGGATATTCTCGTCAATGGTCTCAAGGGTGATCAAATTACCGTAAGCCACTTTACCGCCGGCGCGAAGCCGAAACAGAAAGTCGTGCCACCTAGGGTGGATGATGTAATTCGCGCGATCGTTGCCGTAGGTGGTACCTATCCAGACGTTGTCCAAGCATTGCAACAAGCGAAAGCCGACGGCGTACTGCTGAGTCGTTTTGAAGTTGATGCCTTGCCACAGGGTGGCCGACGTTACGACCCCACGGTCGATGGCAGCAAACCGCCCGTCGCGAGCCAAGACCAACCGATCGAAGTGGCTACGCCGCTGCCTGAGCTCTTTGCCAGGCCGCACTGAATTCGTCACGAGTTTAGAGTCGAGAGTCAAGAGCCCACAGCGTTCTAGCTCTTGACTCTCGACTGTAAGCTCTAGACTCGTCCCATGCTCAAGGCCCTCGAATTATTTGGCTTTAAGAGCTTCGCGGATCGGACCCGGCTGGAATTCCCAGCCGGTATCAGCGTGGTCGTTGGGCCGAACGGTTCGGGTAAATCGAACATCGTCGATGCCGTAAAGTGGGTTCTGGGTTCTCAGAGCGTCAAATCGCTTCGCGGCAAGGAAATGACCGATGTCATTTTCAACGGCTGCACGACGCGAGGGCCCGCCGGTACCGGCGAAGTCACCATCACGCTCGACAATTCCGCAGGCCGGTTGGCCATCGATACCAAAGAAGTCCACGTCGCCCGCCGCGTGTATCGCAGTGGCGAGGGCGAGTATCTGCTCAATCGACAACCATGCCGACTGCGCGATATACGCGAACTGCTGGCCGCCACAGGTATCACCACCGAAGCCTATTGCATCATCGAACAGGGCAAGGTCGACGCCCTGCTGCAGTCCTCGCCGCGCGACCGGCGCATCATCTTTGAGGAGGCGGCCGGCATCAGCCAGTTCAAGATCAAGAAGGCGGCCGCCATGCGACGCATGGAGCGCGTCGAGCAGAATCTATTGCGGCTCTCCGATATCGTCGACGAAGTCGAGAGTCGGCTGCGGAGTGTCCGGCAGCAGGCAGGCAAGGCCCGCCGCTACCGCGAATGCACCGAGCGATTGAAGCAACTGCGCACCGAGGTGGCACTCGTCGATTGGCGCGCATTGACCAGGCAGCTCACGTCGCGCGAGGCCCAATTGGCCGACTTGCGAAGCCGCATCGAACGGCAGCAATTGCAGCTCGATGGCGACGAAGCAGCCTGCCAAGATTGTGATCACCGCATCGAGGTAAGTAACCAGCACATGCGCCAATTGGAGGCTGATTCCTCGTCTACGCGCGAGCAAATTGCGGCTCTCCAAACTACCGCTGAAAATCAAAAGATTCGCCGGGTCGAACTCGAGCACGAAGTTGGTCGCATCCGAGAACAGCTCGTCGGCATGTTGAGTCATGGCGGGACGGCCGACGAGCGCGTAAGCGAGGCGGCCCAACAGCTATCCGTCGCCGAAGCCGAGCTCGAATCAGCCACCGTCGCCTGTAAACGTCAAAATGAGCGCGCTGATGAGTTAGAACGTTCGGTGAATGATGTGCTCACCGCGCAGGCAGTCAGTCGCGAAAATCTGGAAGAGCATGTGCGCGCGGTGTCGCTGCTGACCGAACAAATTGCGGCACTCGAGTCGCAGCTGCCAGTTGCAGCGGCCGATTTGGCTGTCACTCAAACGCGAATCCGTGAATGGGAACGCCTCCAGTGCGAACTTTCCGATGAGTTGTCGAAGCTGGAAATGACAGAAGCGGAAGTAGCGGCTCTGGCCGAGCAACATCGTACGGCGCTCAGCGGCGCTGAGCAGCGCCTCGCGGAAGTGCGTCGCGAAATCGCACGGGCCGATGTTCATTATCGACGCACTGAGGCCCATCTGACGCGAGTCCGGGAACGAATTGCCGTGTTGACCGAGTTAGAAGGGCGATTGGACGGCCTGGGACGTGGTGTTCAAGACTTTCTTCGCTTAGCGTCCGAATCCTCAGGCGACCTGCCCGGTCAGGTACACGGTGTTGTGGCCGACTTGTTCCACGTCGACGTCGATACGGCCTCGCTGATCGAGGTAGCTCTTGGCGAACGAGCTCAATTTGTCGTGATCTCGTCGGCCAAACCGCTCGTCAATTGGTTCATCGCGCACCCCCGTCGGGTCGCCGATCGAGTGGGCTTTTTGTCGCTCGATATTCGCCATCCGGTTAATGTGCTCGACAACGTCGATCTTGCCGACGAACCCGGCGTCATGGGGCGGGCCGACCGCTTCGTGGAGTCGGCACCCGAGTACCAGCCGCTCGCGCGCCGCCTGCTTGGCCGCACATGGTTGGTCGACCAACTCTCGACGGCTTTGGGATTGTCGCAAACGACAGGTCGCGGTCTGGAGTTTGTTACGAGCGACGGCGAGTTCCTTGCCGCCGACGGCACACTCATCATCGGGCCGCGACAAGCGGCTACCGGAGTATTATCCCGGCGCAGCGAGCTGCGCTCCTGCCATGAGAAGGCTCGTGACCTCGAGCGCCAGGCGTCCGATCAGTCGGTTGCCCACTCGCGGCTGGACGAAGAACGGATGAAGCAGGAATCGCTCGTCGCCTCATCGATTTCGGCCTACACAGCAGCGGCCGACAAGTTGGCCGATGCTCGTCGCCACACTGCTTCGCGTGCCGCACGTCTGGAGCACCTGATTCAGGAGCTGGGCCGGCTCCGAGAAAATTGCCGGCAAACCGAGGAGCGCATCGCCACCATTCACGCTCAAATCGAAGCGAATCGTCAAAAGCAAGCCGAATTCCAAGTGGTTGCCAACCGATTGGAGACACAATTGAGTTCCGGCCAGCAGGAGCTGGCGTTGCTAAGAGAGCAGCACGACCAAGCACGCGCCGCTGCCACAGACGAGCAGATCGTGCTCGCTCGCACCGAGCAGCGGGTCGAGATGTTGCGTCTGCAGCTGCACCAAGTCCAGCGAAGTCAACATGAGCGCGATCAGCTCTTGGCCGACTTGCGCGCTCAACTGGAAGCCCGTGAAACACAAATCGTCGAGCTCGAGGAAGCAATTCGTGTCAGTCAGCAAGCTCTTGCCAAACTGTTCGAGGCAAAGCAATGCCACGGGGAGCAGTTTGCCGAGCAAGCAGCGATCGACGAACAACTACGTCGCGAGCGAGCGGA
>DASZZA010000638.1:0-3355 GCA_035545135.1 Lacipirellulaceae bacterium
GTCGTCGCCAGCCGCTCCGTGCGATATTTTCTGGAATCTCCCAAAGGCTGACGAAAAGCCCGCTGATGGCGGACTTTTGCGGCAGGCGAACATCCTTGAAGATGGCCCGGGCGGGTCTGTCTCGGGGGATTCAGAGAAAACGGAAACACACCAGGGAAGAGAGTCCGGCGAGTGTCGATCCAGTCGGCTTCGGGATCGGGAGCGGCAGGTATCCCCAAGTATCATCCAGGGGCAGGAACACCGACGGCGGTGGGCAAAAAACCTGCTCGAGTCAACGATAGGAATGCTGATGGCTACCGCGACTCCTGACTTTTCTCTTCCTGCTGCTTTTCCTTCTCGCGCTTGCGATTCATGAAACCAACGATGTGGGGAGGAAATACTTTCTCTTCCATTCCAAACCTCCAAAGAAAGGCCCCGAACCTGAGAAGAACGGAGCCTTTCTAGGACCAGCAACACGATTCGCGCTGGCACTACTGTGACGCGTGGAAATAAATCTGGGGAGTGGAATTTCGTTCCCGTCCTAACTTTTGTTTGTGGAGGGATGCATTCATGACGGTGCCCGCCGCAATGCAAAAAGGATGGTAGTTCCGCCTGGGCCGTTCGCGTTATAAAGCTGTTCGCGCTATAAACTTGTGATGCTGATCGCCAGTGTGGCGACGGCAGTTGAAGTCCGGAGATAGGTTAGGTGACCGATTATCGAGTCTACATTCTCAACGACAAGGGCCACATCCAGGGCGACACGCTCATAGTGAGCGCGGACGACACGCAGGCGATCGAAGCCGCAAGGAAGATTGTCGGCGCCCGTAACGTGGAATTGTGGGATGGGGAGCGCTTGGTTGGGCGCTTCAAGACGGAGCTAAGCAGCTAGCCGGATTCCTTACAACCCGCGCAGCGCCGCCATGCTTTGGAACCATCCGTGCGTATGCCGGGTGAGCAGGGCCAAGCGTTTGCTTGGTCCGGCAGGATAGTTCGATCCCGCAGGCGCGACCGGAGGGATCGATACCGGTTCCGTCAAGTCATCGGGCCCGTTCGCTGGCGGTACCTCTAAATATCTATAGTTGCTCTTTGTTTGCTCTCTTGCCTAATTGATTGATCGGGCAATTCCGCGTGGAATGGCGCTGCCCTTCATTTGAAAGAATGCGTTGGTGCGCATGCGCGCTCCAGCGACACCGGAATCCGCCCATGACTCCTGACTGTGAACTCGACTTTATCCGGTCTTCCGGAGTGGGCGCACAGGATCGCCTCGGCGCATCGGGCTTTCCCGATAAGACAGCCGGGATCATAATGCCGGTGCTTCAGAACGACGATTTTGAGGTCCTGGCATTCATGCTTGATGTGGAGCAGGACGTTATTCGCGAGATAGGCGCCTGCCTCGACCAGGAGGAGCGCCGGCGCGCCGCAAGGTTGAGGCTGGAGCGGGATCGCGACCGCTTTGTTGCTGCCCGTGGGCAGTTGCGTCGAGTCCTCGGGTCCAGACTGGGCATCTCACCGTCGGACATCGAACTGGAATATGGATGGCGAGGCAAACCCCGTCTCTCACGCCGCATGCCGGCCGGCGATTTGCACTTCAGCGTTTCACGATCGGGAGAGGTGGGGGTGATCGCCCTCGCGACCAGGCAAGAAGTCGGGGTAGACATCGAGGCAGTTCTCCCGGTGCCGGAAGCGGACGAGATCGCGGCGCTCTGCTTTTCAGCCTCCGAGTACGGCTCATACGCCGCTCTGGGTGCGGAACACCGGCTGGAAGGCTTCCTCTGGCGTTGGACCGGGCTTGAGGCCGTCGCCAAAGCTCTCGGATGCGGCTTGGGTCGTCCCATTTCCTGGGATGAAAAGGATTGGGCCGTCAGAAGGTTCATACCCAAACCCGGGTATGTCGGGAGCGTGGTCGTTCGGGATGAATGGTAGTCGGAAGAGTTTTCGCGATGTCAACATTCGCTGCCGATAGACAAGTAACTCAACCACTTCGGCCCGAGCCTGTTTTGTCCACGCTGCAATCGAGAGCACAACTCAGCCCCATGTCATTGCGCGCGATACCGGTCGCGGAGTTGCTTGCAACTCTTGCCGCCAGGGACATCAAGGTTTGGGCAGAGGACGACCGGCTGCGGTGCAATGCCCCGGCCGGCGCATTGACGGCCGAGTTTCGCGAGCAGTTGCGGGACCGGAAGGACGAGATCCTGGATTTTCTGAGCATGGCCGCGACGGTTGCGAGGCAACAACCTGCAATCGTTCCCCTGCAGTCTCAGGGAACGCGCACGCCAATTTTTGCCGTACCCGGGCATGTCGGCGCGCCTTTCACGTTTTCGGATTTGTCGAAACATCTGGGCGACGATCAACCGTTCTACGCGCTCCAGCCGTCTGGCTACGATGGACAGAGCGAGCCGATGGACCGCGTCGAAGACATCGCAGAGTACTTCGCTCGCCAGATCGTCGAATATCAGCCGGCTGGCCCGTACATCATCGTCGGCTATTGCTCCGGCGCTTCGACAGCGTTCGAGCTGGCGAAAATCCTGGGACAACGCGGAGCGGAGGTCCGATGCGTCGTGCTTTTTGGTCCTCTTTATCCTCCGACCAATGAGAAGTTGCCGCGTCTCGCGTATTTTTCTGCCAGAAGTCATGTTGAGGCGATCGCGCGCGAGATCGCGAAGCGTCCGACGTTCGCCGCTCGTCTCCGATATGTCGGCGACCGCCTCGGCAATCGCTTACGTGACCTCGTAATCCGCTTTCGCGAGCGCAAACAGCCAGTGGCGGCGGATCCCGTGCTGGAGAGCAGGGCTCGACTCAAATCCACGGCGATGGCCGCCTTTCGACGGTACATTCCCACGCCGTATTCGGGCCGAGTTTGCATAGTTCTTCCCAACACGGACTGGCTGCGGTCGGGTGCAGCAGCCCGCCGATGGCTTCGCGTGGCGCCTCATGCCGATTTTTATTTCGGGCCTGCGAACTGCCACGCAGCCACCATGCTGGAAGATCCTGAAGCATCCGCCATCGCAGAGCTTTATCGCAAGGCAACCAAAAAGCTGAACGATTGACGTGATCTGATTTTTGATTGGCGAATGGGAGCATATCTCATGAATGAAGTCCTACCTATCGCGGCGGGAAGCACAGCGGTCCCTCTGCTGAAGGATGCGGATCATCAAGCGCTGGTTGTCGAATACAACGCCACGGTAGCGTCCTATCCGTCCGACAGGACGATCATCGATCTGTTCCGCGAACAGGTGACGCGCAGCCCCGATGCTGAAGCGATCCGCTTCGGCGCCGCGACGCTGACATACCGGCAGCTCGAGGAACGCTCCAATCAGATGGCCGCGCTTTTGAGCTCGACCGGCATGGGGCCGGGACGGATTGCCGTTGTGTTTAT
>DASZZA010000639.1:0-6991 GCA_035545135.1 Lacipirellulaceae bacterium
AAACGTCGGCGACGGGATAGGGGTTAAGGGCGACGCCGAGTGCCTTCATTACCGCGAAGCTCCAGATGGTAGCCGTTGCTTTTTCGTTGCGCATGCGGACGCGTAGCGCTCCCATGCGATCGCTTTTGTCGGCCGCATACATGGCGGCGTTGAGCGCGACGAGTGCTTTTCCTTCGGCAGCGAGGACCTCCAGGATTCGTTCGCGAAGCGTGGCGACATCCGGGGCGGGTTTGCGCCATTCCTGGCGTGTGCGCCCGTCGGCCGACTCGATGTAGTATTCCACTTGTCGTGGATCGGCTTTCGAAGTGACTATGTTTTGAGGATCGACGATGCCGGCCAGCCGCGGGCCCCGAAAGACGGACATCAACTCGGTGATTTCCTCCGTTGTGTAGAGGTCGGCCTTGTTGAGAACTAGCAATATTGGCTTGTGACTGGCCGCCAATTCAACGAGGGCAGAGTACTCTACATCGTTCAAGTCGGAATCCGTAACGAAGAGGACGAGGTCGGCCCGCGCGGCTGCCTCGTGGGACATCTCCGCGCGTTGGGCGCCGTCGACTTCGTTCAGTCCCGGCGTATCGACGAGTACAAGCTGTGAGCGCGCCAACCCGGGCACGCAGTAGCCGGCACCATTCCAGCCAACGTTCCACACATCCTTTGTCCAGCCACCCCGCACATTCACTTCGGCCACTGCTTCGCCCACGAGTGCGTTGATAAGAGCCGACTTACCGGTGCTGATTTCACCGAAGACGACGATTTCGACCTTGCCGGACGCAAGCTTATCGGCCATCGCGTGCAATTGATCGAGATCCCGTTCGAGTGAAGCACGTTCCTCCGGTGTACAGCCACGAAAATGCTCGATCGCGCGACGGACCGATGTGATGGCAGCCTCATAGTCGCTGTCGAAGTAAGCCTCGGGTTGGGTGGAAGATGAGTCCATTAGTTGCTCGACAAGCGTTCGCGTCCCAGTTGGATCAGCTTACGAAGCTGCTCGGGCCGTGTGACTTCGGTCCATTCCTGGCGTGCCAACTCGGCCAGTCCACCCGGCGGCGGCTGCATTTCGTTGCGGAAGTAATCGCAAAACACGCGGCCAATCCACCGCGCCACCAGGGCTTGCACCAATCCTTGCACGACGCCGCCGGTGATCGTGCCGATTCCCGGGACGGTCTTCAGAATGGATCCGAGTGCCGCGCCAAGCGCCGGTGCGGCCGCCGATGCGCCAACCATGGCAACGAGGTTTTTCCCCAGTTGGCCAAGGAGGGTGACAATTGTGTCGGCGTCGATTTTCTGGCCGTAGACGGCAGCCAGGTCGAGCACCATTTTCACTGTGATGGCGGTGCCGCCCGCCAAGTCGAGCAATGGAAACGGATTGATGGCCGCGGCGCCGCCGGCCGCCCACATGTACTTGCTGATCACTTCCTCGGCGCGTTCATCGAGCGTCGCCATCACTCGCTGTTTGGCTTCGTCCACGAGGCCGCGTGATTGCAACAACAGATTCGCCAGCAGCAGTTCGCGGCCGTCGCGCTGGACGATCGACATCATCCGGCGAGCAAGAGGCCCCACGTCCGGTGCGACCGCAACTTCCTGTTCCTGTTCGCTGCCATCGGATAGCACATGAACGCGGCGGCGTTTTGTTGGCCGGCTGCGCACGGCGACCACGTCGGCTGCCGTCACCGCCGGTGTCACTTGTTCGGAGATCTGGCGGAGGAGGTCGTCGCGTTGATCGACGTCGTACCAATCCTCTTTGTTGAGGCAGACGACGACGCGTTTTTCCATTGCTGACAGCCGTTCCAAGAGCTCCACTTCGTAAGACTTCAGTGGGCCATCGACAACAAACAGAACCAGGTCGGCATTCTTGGCTGCTGCGGCTGATTCGGCTGCGCGCGATGCGCCGCGGACTTCGGCCAGGCCGGGAGTATCGACAAGTATTACTCGATCGCCAGCGGGCCAGGGAATCTCGCTCCGGACGGCAGTCGTGCCGCCGACGACATCGGTGCGAAATACTTGTCGACCCGCCAGTGCGTTGAGCAGCGACGACTTGCCGCTCGAAATCGTGCCAAAAGCGACGATCTCAAGTTGCTGTGATTTCCGTTTCGCTTCGAGTTCGGCGACGGCCTGGGTAATTTCCGCTTGAACTTCGGGCGATACGCGACCTGCCGCCGCATAGTCGCGACCGGCGGCCAGATTGTCCTCTATTTCCTGCGACTGCGCGCCGGACGACATTTGGCTTGGGCTCAAATTGCGCCGCTCCCGGTTGGCCGACTTCTGCCGTGTGTTCCGCCACACATGCAGCAAGATGGATACGAGCAGGCCGCAGAGAAGCAGGCTACCAATGCCAACGACGCCTAGATATACGTATCCAACCCAGGGGCTAATTTGCGCCGCGCGATGATATTGCTCAATGAGCCGGGGCGGCAACGTGACCAGCACGTAGCCCAGAACAGCCAGCAAAATGATGAGAAAGATGCCCGTAGTGGTGCGCGGTTGCGACATTAGCCTATTATAGACCGCGACGTTTGGCCGCTCCATTGCGGTGCCAACGCGGAATTGGATACAAGTACAAATGTCGTTGGCCACCGGCGCGTTTTGGGTTGTTGGGGAATGCCAAGCGTATGAGACAGAGTTGAAGTTGCTTAGCCACGACGCCGACCCACAAGGTGAGGACCTGTTTTTGCAAACAGAAGGACGGAGAACACGATCGTGAAAGCTGCCTACATCAACCAGCCCGGCCCGCCTGAAAACATCATCATCGGCGAGCTTCCAACGCCTGAACCGACGGGTAGCCAGGTGCTCGTACGTGTGAAGGCCGCCGCGCTGAATCCAATCGATACGTACATACGGAGCGGCGTGGTCAAGATGGACTTGCCGCTGTCGTTTGTTGGCGGCTGCGATTTGGCAGGCGTCGTGGAAAAGCTTGGTCCGGATGCGAAGCGCTTCAAAGTCGGTGACCGCGTGTGGGGATCGAACCAGGGTCGGCATGGGCGGCAGGGTACTTTTGCCGAGTATGCCGCAGTGGACGAATGCTGGCTTTATCCAATTCCGGATGGTGTAGCTGACGAGGCTGTGGCGGCCTGTGCGCTTGTCAGCCTTACGGCACACTTGGGTTTAGTGCGTGTGGCCAAGCTTAAGGGTGGGGAAACTCTATTCGTCAATGGCGGTACGGGTGGCGTTGGTTCGATGGTTGTGCAAATGGCGAAAGCATTGGAGGCCCGCGTAATCACAACCGCTGGCAACAATGAGAAGGTTAGAATGTGTCGCGAGTTGGGTGCTGACGCTGCGATCAACTACCAGGCGGAGGACGTGCCGGCACGTGTCAGGGCGCTTGCTCCCGGCGGCATCAACGTGTGGTGGGAGACGATTCGCGAGCCGAATTTTGAGCAGACTATTCCGCTATTGGCGCCGCGGGGCCGAATGGTTCTCATGGCCGGCCGCGATGCGAGACCGCCGTTTCCCGTCGGGCCGTTCTACACGAAGGACTGCAGCCTGCTGGGTTTTGCCGTGCTGAACGCGACGGCGGAGGAGCAGCGACCTGCGGCCGAGGAGATCAATCGATGGCTCGCCGCCGGCAAAATCAAGGCGCGGATCGACCGCGTTATGCCGCTCGACCAAACGGCCGCCGCTCACCGGCTGCAAGAAGAAAGCACGATTGGCAAAAGCGGCGCGTTGGCGGGGAAGATTGTGATTCGCCCGTGACGCACGTCGCCAGCGCCTCGCGGCCAAACGTTATGCTGTGACTCGGGCCCTTGGCAAGTCGTCGACCCAGTAAATTCAGTAAGAGCTTCTAACAAAATGGCTTCGGAGAGGGGGGACAGTCCCATTTTGCTCCGAAGACTCCGCAAAATTGGGACAGTCCCCGGCCATTTTGAGAAGCTCTAAATAATGCCATGCTTCCGCGTGTACTTGAACAGGAACTGATGGATACTGCCGAGGACGCGCACGAGTACGACACGATGGACCATTCCATCGTCAACGTACAGTTCGTGAGGGACCTGCTTTGCGTCGCGCAGGACTGGTTTCCTAAGCGACCAGTCCGTAGGGATAATCGCCTTGTGGAGATTCTCGACGTTGGCGCCGGGACGGCGCAGATTCCGATTGAGCTGGCGCGCCGAGCAACCAATGTTCACGTTACTGCCGTGGACGCGGCCAAAGGCATGTTGATAGTGGCACGCTCGAATGTCGCTGCTGCTAAGCTTGTAGACCGCATCCAACTGGTGCTCGCCGACGCGAAGCGCTTGCCGTTGGAATCGGGCTCGTTTCCGATCGTCATCAGCAACAGCATTGTTCACCACATTGCCGAACCGCAGACCGTTCTTGCCGAGGCTATTCGTGTACTGGCCGTCGGTGGCTTGTTATTTCACCGCGATCTGGCTCGCCCAGCTAACGAAGTCGAATTGCAGCAACTAGTAGAAACCTACGCTGGCGACGCCAATTCATATCAACGCAAACTCTTCGCCGATTCGCTGCGTGCGGCGCTCACGCTCGAAGAGATGCGCGAACTTGTTGCCGGTTTCGGCTATTCGCGCGATACGGTGCAGCTGACTTCCGATCGGCATTGGACGTGGGCTGCGATGCAGAATTAGCAACGCGATCGGAGTTACACCAAGCCCCATCGTTTTCGCAGAAACCACTCGGTTCCAAGCAGTCCGACGAATACCAAAAAGTACGGCCACGTATCCCAATACGTTACTTTGGCGATTACGTCCTGCTTCACCTCGGTTGGTTTTTCTGCGAGGCGCTTTAGCAGGGCCGGCAATTCCTCCGGTGCAAGGGCGGCGCCGCCGGCGGCCTTGGTTGCCTCAGCCAGTTGAGTCATGAGAGTCGGTTCAGCGGCCGGCCGGTCGAGTTCCAAATCGGCGTTGGGCACCAGAAATCGGGCTTCCGCTTTGCCGATCTCTCGGTTCGTGTCATTTGCTGTGGTGGTGATACGATAGTCGCCCGGCTTGGTCGTTTGGCGAAATGTTGCCAACCAGTCGGAACCTACTCGAATCGCCGGCACAGTTTCGGTGCGGCCGTCCGGAGTCTGGACGGAGATATGGAATTGCGCCGAAGCGATCGGTTCGCCTTGCGGATTTTCGGCGCCAACGTTGAATTCGACGCGTCCGCCACGTGTAACGCGTCGACCGGCCAGCCGGATCCAAACGCGGCCTTGCGTTTGCTCGTCCTTTTTGGCGAGCCACAATATACACTGACGCCAGAAGCGCCGATGGGCGTCGCCGAATCCGCCCATTTGCCAATGCCATGTGGAGTCGCCGGCAAAGGCCAGCACGCGGCCATCGCCAGCTTCGCCGGCCACGAGCAGCGGATGATGTTGGGCATCATCGGCTATTGCTAATACCTGTGCATTCGGCTTCAATTCGCTTTGCGCAATTAGATTTGCACCATCCAGCGGGGGCAGTTTCGACCAAAGATCCGCTCCGCCGCTTCTATTAGCTGCCGCACCCGTGCCTTCCAGCTTCATGATCGGATGCTGCACGCCAATCGGAGTGGTCGGCTGCATGTGGAGCGGTCCGGGAATTTGCACGTCTTCGCGCAGCCGGTCACCGAAGCTTTGCCGCTGCGCCGGACCAAAACGAAGGGGCAGTACGTCGGCTAGCGGCGAATCGCGAAAGCCGCCGGGTCCAAAACTGTGGTAGCCACCCAGCATGATCAGGCCCGTTCCATGGCGCACTCGGTCGGCCATCGCTTGCCAACTCGCAAGATTGAGTCCTTGAACGTCGACGTCGTCGAGAACAATCACATCCGGTGCCGAACCCGTGCGTGGGCCGGTCGACGCCGTGCTCGGGCGCTTGATTAAGTCGACGATGTCCACTCCCATGGGGTTGTAATCGATGAGTTTGCGTTGAACGACAATGTCGGGGGAGCGGGCCAGCGCGGCGCGGACAAATCGCTGCTCGGGCCCGGGTTCGCCAGCAATCCTTTGCGCGCCGACCAAGTAGAGGACATTGATTCCGCCGGCCCTTACCGTGACAAAGGTGCTGACCTCGTTGTTTGTGGTCACGAGCTCGCCTTCTCGCGGTTCTACGCGCAGCGTTACTTTGTACTCGCCGGGGGTAAGTGGCGTGTAGTGCAGCGCGACCGGCACGGAGCCGCCTTCGACTCCGGTATCGACGAGTTGCGTGTCGACAACCTCCATTCCCTTGGCGGACTCCCAGAACAGTTGCACCTTAACGCGCTGGTTGGCGTAGCCGTTCGCCGTGAGCTGGGCGCGGACTTCGGTGGGCGTCTTGGCAAAGATGGTTTCGTTCGTGACCAGGTCATCGAGGCTCAAATCGGCCCGCTCGCGGCCGCCCGATTTGCCGAATGTGAACGTGAAAAGAGGGATATTGTCGGCCGCCAAGCGCCGGACGGCGACTTGCGGCGGCGTGTCGCGTGGCGCGAGCGCACGCTGGGCTCCGTCGCTTAACAGCAGCGTAGCGAGAACGCGTTTGTTCGTCTCACGCGCGAGCGCATCGCTGATTGCCGAACCGATGGCGGATTCGTCTCCCTGTGCCATCGCGGGCAAGCTGATCTCGCCGTTCTGGACGCGAAGTTTTCGCGTATCTCGGTCGAACTCGTACGCCGCCACCTTCAGTCTTTTATTCAGCCGGCTAATGTCGCTTGCCGCGGACTGCAACAGGTGCTTTACGGTTTCCCACCGAGGCTTGTCGCCTAGCGAATCGGCCACCTGCATGCTGCGGGAATCGTCGATCAGCATCACCAACGACGCCGCGACGGGTTCGGTCTTCGTATATACGAAGGATGGCCGCAACATCGCGAACAACATCAACAGTACTACGACGAGCCGCAGGCCGATAAGGGCTGACCATTGGTAGCCCGAAAGTTGCACGTGCCGCGGCCGTACAAATAACAACCCGAGCAGCACCACCGTCACGATCACGACGACAGGGATACTGACCACAGGCTGTAGGCGTATTTCGAAATTCATAGTTGCCCCGAGGACAACGGGAGGGGAGCAGGGCGGGGTTGAGCAAGCGGGGATGGCGTCTCTTTGACC
>DASZZA010000640.1:0-2499 GCA_035545135.1 Lacipirellulaceae bacterium
CGAATGGGCCGTTCGATCAGCTCAATTGCAACCAGCTCGACATTCATTTCACGACGAAGGTTTCGCCGGACGGCAAGCCAGAACCGATCGTGGTGGACCCCGCCAAGCGCCAGCTGCAAGATTTGGCCCGCTTAGAGGCGTCGCTGATTGTCGCTCGGGGGCACCCGGCGGTTGCGGTTTCGCCCTCGCACCAGGCCCAGGCCCGCGGCGACCGCATTCAAATCGCGCTCGGCGAACGACGCATTCGGATCGACGGGGGAAGCGACGTGATGATCTCCAGTGGAACGAACGCGATCCAGGCGCCAGTGATCGATTATCAGCGGCCGGAGCCCGATTCGGCGAGTCAGATCGGACAGTTCCGCGCGACGGGCCCCGGGTCGCTCCATTTTGTGCCCGATCCCAAGAAGCCGGACCAGGTGTTTCAGGCAGCGTGGCAGACATCGGTGCAACTTGGCCGAGAGAAGGGTCAGCCTGTCGTCGTGATGGACGGCCGGTCGGAATTGGCGTTTGCCGCGATGGGCTCGCTCGTTGGCGACCAAATCCGGCTCTACTTGCGTGAATTGGATGCGAATTCGCCGGTCGGTTTCAAGTTAGCCAGTGGTGATAACGATCAGAAGCAATCGAAGCTGGCGCCAGACCGCCTCATTGCATTTCGCAATGTGCAAATAACCACTCCGCAACTCACCGGCAGTACGCATCAACTCGTGACCAATTTTCGTATCCAACCAGCAGCGGCGGGTAACGCGGACAATGCCGGTGCCGCGACTTCCAATCGTCGGAACTCCGGTGGACTTGCTGCCAATTCCAACGCCGCGCCCGGTACCGATCCGTCGCAACCGTCTTATCACCTCGATGCAGATAAAATGCAGTTGGATGCATTCCTGAAGGGACAAACTACGGTTCCGTCCACGCTCACGTGCGACGGACATATCGTGCTCCGCGAAGTGCCGCTAACGTCCTCAGAACAGCAGCCCTTGGAAGTCCATGGGGAGCAACTGTTCGTCGACCAGCTCGATACAAGTGCGCCGCATGTCGTCCTCAAAGGCGCTCACGCCGGCGACTCCCCCCTCGCCCAGCTCTCCGCGCGGGGCGTTACGCTACACACCAAAACCGTGCAAATGGACGGTCGCGATAACCGAATGTGGAGCGATGGGCCAGGCGAGGCCACCATGCTGATGGCCCGCGACCTGGCCGGAAATGCCACTGCGACGCCCACTCCTGTCACAATCCGCTGGCAAGGTGGGTTGCAATTCGACGGTCGGGTCGTCACATTCGACCGCAATATCGCCGTCTCGAGCGCGGATACGACCCTGCACTGTGATCGCATGCTGGCCACGTTACTCACACCGATCAAATTCGGCCAGCACATCGAACAAACCGCAACCAGCCTTAGCCAAATCGACTGCCTGGGTCAGGTGAACATAGAAAACCTGTCGCGAGATACCGGCGGGCTGACTTCGCACGACCGCATTCAACTTGGCCGGCTTTCGATCAATCAACAGACCGGTGCCGTTTACGGCGAAGGGCCGGGCGTCATTCGCTCGACGCGTTTTGGCGCCGGGCTTGGTACGATCGACGACAACGCGGCGCCCAAGCCGCATGCGGAGGCTTCGCCGCCTCCAGGCGCCAGTGGCACGAAATTGCACTTTTTGAGGGTTGATTTCCATACCGGTCTCGAAGGCAATTTGTACACGCGCGAAGTGACGTTCCACGACCGCGTGCGCGCGCTGTACGGGCCGGTTGATTCTTGGGAGCAGGAATTGGATTTGACACGGCCCGAGTTACTGCCGCCCGAAAGCATGACGCTGACCAGCGATGCTTTAAGAGTGAATGAAGATCCGCTGAGCGACCAAACGGCCCCGAATCCAAGTACGGGCGGCAGCAAGCCGATGGGACCCCTTCAACTACAGGCTACGGGCGACGTACGGATTGAGGGCCAAACCGTTGCGCAAGGCAAATTTACCATTCAGGCAGACCGGGCCAGTTACGATCAGGCGAAGGATTTATTTCTACTGGAGGGGGATCCTCGCACGCCAGCAAAGCTTTGGTTACCAAATCGGCAGGGAATCGCAGAGCGTCCGCTCGAGTCCACCAAAATCTATTACGATCGAAAAAACAACAGCCCGTCGTTGCGAGGGTTCCAGTACCTGGAAATCAGCCCCGGCGATATTGAGCGCGCGCAGCGAACAACCACGACGCGAGCGGTTAAATAGCTCTTCACCGGCGCTTTCTCGTTAAACCGCAAGCGATCACACGATGCGGCGCCGCTCCTGGTCAAGTCGGCTGGCGATAAAGCCAATTGCGCGAGGTGCCATGTGACACGCGTATTTGAAGCTGTGGCCGCCTGCTTCGGTTTCCAAATCGAATTCGAACGGAACGCCCAGCGACGAAAGTTTCATCCGCAACCGATCGGCCGAATCGTGCCACCGCAAGTCGGACGGATCACAACAAAAGAACTGATTGCGCGGCCAGTTGAGCGGATGGATGTGCAGTAAAGCC
>DASZZA010000641.1:0-5337 GCA_035545135.1 Lacipirellulaceae bacterium
TGCCAATGCAGCCAGCGCCTCATATGCGAGCCTCCCTCGGCGGCCGCCGCGCTGCAGTGAAGATTTGTTTCGAAATCCAGTACACCGGATACGCCGCATAAGCCCCGATGAGCAGCGAACCGATCACCACTGTGTTATTGAACCCCAACCAAGGCCCGAACGGCAGATTGAATACCGAGGCGTAAGTCGCCTGCAGCGGCTTCAGACTTAGCACGGCCAGGCCCAGGCGGTGGGCAAACAGATTTGTCCAAGGCCCGGCGAATGAAAAGGCGATCGCCGCCACGAACCCGAGACCTTTGTTGCACCGGATCGAAAACAACACCACGCATAACGACAGCGCGATAAGATTCCCCTTCGGCAGCAGCCCGATCATCATGCCGATCGTAAAGCCGGCCGCAAGTTGCCCCGGTGCATTGCTCGCCACGAGCGCACTGGCGATCTTCCTGAGAATTGCAATCACGTCTGAAAGCATCCGGAATCCTTTCCGGTTGACTGAAGGGTCGACGCGGGTTCGACCCATCGCGGAGCACGTCCCATGCGCGCAGTGGTCTAAAGCGCTTATCGGCGTAGATGGGAAGCTGCGTTAATTCGGCAAACCACCGCCCGCAAACCGAACGCTAGCCTTGGCAGCACTCTCGACATCACACGTGCGGGAGGGCGAGGCTACTGCCGAGCCGCAAAATGATGTGACGAAACTCGGCAGGAGCCTCGCCCCATCCGCCGCTCGAATCCCTTTCCTACTTTTTTCCCACGTCCGGTTCCGCATTCGGATTGCGCGTATGCCAGGTCGTTAGCAATCGCTCCAGAATCAGCCGAGCTCGGGGATCGGCCGGATTGATATCACGCAGTTTTTTTAGCGACTCCACGGCTGCTTGGAAATCGTGGTCCTTGCCGGTCTGGCCGTAGCGATATTCCTGCAACAGCGTTAAAGCCATGCGGTAGTCGTAATTATTCGGCGCCTTGTCGCACGCGGCCCGGAATGCGTCGTCGGCCTGCAGTGTTTGCCCCAGCTTGTAGCGCAAGAGGCCGAGGCGATAAAAAATCTCCGCGTTTTCGGGGGCAAGCTTCGAATCGCGCTCGACGAGCTCCGCTTCGTCAGCACGCAAGCGACGAATCTCGTCCGGATCCGCTTTGTTTGCCTCCAATAGCGACGCCAACTCTCCGCGCGGACCCGAAAGATACGGCTCTAACTTGATCGCGTTGAACAAGTGATCGACCGCGTCTTTGAGACGTCCCTGTTGTCGGTCGAACGTTGCCAACATGAGATGCGCGCCAGCGTGATCGAGCGACAACCCTTGGCTCTTGCGGAACTCAACCATCGCCTTCTCGAAATCCTTCCGCTGGCTGTCGGTAAGCGTCGAACGGGGCAGTTGCGCGAGCCGCGTCGCCGTCGCAATTCGGACCGTTCGGATGGGATCATTGATCACGCTTGCCAAATCCAGCACCAGTCGCTGCTGATCGCTGTCTGGCAAAACGCGAACCGCCGCCAGGCGAACAAGCGGATCACTGTCGCGCAGCGCGTCGCGGCGCACCGCGATGCTGCCTTTTGAGTTGTAGTTCCCCAGCAAATCGATCGCCGTCGCCCGCACGATCGACGGCGTCGAGTTGCTTTGAATCAGTTCCAGGAGCAGCTTTTCACCCTCCGGCTTCGCCGCCCGCCCCGCCGCAAATGCCGGCCCCCAACGTAGTTCCGTGTTCGTTTTATTACCGGTCCATTTCTTGATGGCGTCCGCCGCCCATTGGGGCGTTTCGTTCGGCTTCGTGTGACACTTGTTGCAGGCGTTTGTCGTGCCTAACTTGGCGGACAAATCGGGCCGGGGGATTCGGAAGCTATGATCGCGCCGCTCGTCGATCACCATGTAATACCGCGACGGCATGTGGCACTGTATGCATTGCGCCCCGGCCGTACCGGGCTTGTGGTGGTGGTGCGCCGGCGTGTCGAACTTTCCCGCGTCGTGGCATTGCTCGCACAGCCGATTGCCTTCGAACTTCAACTTCAGCGAGTGCGGGTTGTGGCAGTTTGAGCAAATAACGTGGTTTGCGTGCATTTTGCTTTGCAGGAATGAACCGTATTCGTACACCTCATCCTGAATTTGCCCGTCGGCCTGGTACAAGCCCGCTAATAGAAGCGACGGCTCGTAGTAGTCCATGAACGGCTTGCCGGGCCGAAAATCTTCGTGCACCTGGTAGCGTCGCGAGTGGCACTTCGCGCACATTTCGATTTGCACGTCGAGAAACTTGTTCTTCAGCGGTGGCAGACCGTACCCCACGTTGCGGTCCCAGAACGGCGACCACCGTTTCGCCAGCTTAACGTGCACGCTCCCCGGCCCGTGACATTCCTCGCAACTAACGTTGATTTCCTGCCACGACGTCTTATAGGTATTCGTCTTCGGATCGTAGTTTTTATGCACGTTTGTCGAATGGCAATCGGCGCACGTCGTGTTCCAATTCTGCGCTATCCCGGTCCAGTGCAGCGGGTCGCCGGGCAAAATCCGTTCATTCGTCACATCGGGGGGCGTGACATAAAACCACTTCTTCCTTTTCACGTCCCACGACTCGCGCAGCACCTGCACGCGACCGTCTGGAAACTCGACCATGTACTGTTGCAGCGGATGGACGCCGAACGTGTACTTGATTTCGTAGTCGTGATTCTTGCCGTCTGGCCCTTCCGCATTGACCATGAACTTCTTACCTTGACGGAAGAAGCGCGTCGTCACGCCGAATCGCTCGAACTTCGTATTGTTGAAGTCGGCTTCTACCGTCTTATCTGTGGCCAGGGCCATCGCTAGATCGTGGTCGGAGCCGTGCCAGAGGTCATGCTCCTTCTGATGGCACTGCGTACACGTCGCACTGCCTACGTAATGGGAATGGGCGAGCTCGTCCGACGACATCGTGGAATACCAGTCCCACGCTAAAGCGCCGGCAAGCGCAGTTATGCCAATGGCCAGGGCAAACAGAAGGGTCCTAAAAGTGGCCAGGCGGGGCATGAAACGGTCGAAAAAAGTGAGGGCAGCTCAGCAGAAAACAAAATAGCCCAGCCATCATGGCCGGCGCCGCGGGGCGTGAACAAACTCTCGTAGCGAGCGACCGACCCAGGATGGGTCGGCTATGTTGTCTACCGATTCGAAGAACGCAGTATCTACAAGTCGATACCTGAATTGTGCGCTCGAATTTCCCTGCTGTCCACACGTTAACAATCGACCGCAGCCCACAGCGCAAGCAGGGGCGCCGGGAGAATTCCCTTGCGCTGCGAGCTTCGATCCCGTCACGATGCGTTACATCGCTTCCGGCTTTGGCGGCTTTGCGCCGTACTTCGCTTCATAAAGTGCCGCGAATTCGGCTTCCTTCTCCGGATGACAAATAAAGCACTGCGACTCCGGCCGGTTGTGCTTTTCGCACCAATCGCCTTTCGCCTTAAAATCGGCGACTAGCTTGGGATCACATTGAGCACAAACGTCTTCCGGTACGCCATGCTCGCTGCACCACCAGCCGTCGTGCGTATGCTCGGCAGCCGCCACTTTGCCGTCCGCCAGCGCCGCCGCAGCCTTCTCCGACGACTTGCTACACGCCGCGACCGAAATGCTCAACATCACAATTGCGCCCCATACGAAAGCGTTGCGCACTGTCATTTGTCTACTCCTTTCAAACACAAGTGATCGACCTAGAGCTTCTAACAAAATGGCTGGGGACTGTCCCAATTTTGCGGCAATTAGTGTTCCTAGGAATTGATTGTCTGCGTTCTCTTGAGCTTGCAAATCTTAAAACACCGATACCGCTCAAATCGTATCGATACGAGTCATTCCCGCATCGGCCAATTGACGGATTCGAGGAAATTGGGCAGGCGCCGGCCGCTTCCGCACGGGCGATTTGAACACCACGTACAGCACCCTCAGCACCAATAGCGACATCACCATCGACCCAATAACGCCGCCGATGACGACCGTTGCCAGCGGCCGCTGCACTTCCGCGCCCATGCCCGTGCTGAACGCCATTGGCAAGAATCCAAGGCTTGCCACGAGCGTCGTCATCAGCACCGGCCGCAGCCGCTTGGTGGCCGCCTGGGTCACGGCCTCGTCGAGCGGCATGCCCTTTTTACGCAGCTGCCGCACGTAGGAAACGAGTATCATGTCGTCCAGCACGGCCACGCCCGACAACGCGATGAATCCGATCGCGGCCGAGATCGAGAACGGCATGCCCCGTAGCCATAGTGCAAAAATGCCGCCCACCCAGCCGAACGGTACGCCGGTGAACACCCGGAGCGCATCGATAAAGTTGTCGTAGGTGGCATATAGCAGGCCGAAGATCAGCAGTGCGGCCAACGGCACAACAATTATCAGCCGCGTCCGCGCACGTTGCAGATGTTCGAATTGGCCGCCGATTTCGTAAGAGTAACGTCCCGGCGGCAGTTTCAGTTTCTCTTTCAGTCGCTGCTGGGCTTCGGCCACGAAGCTGCCGATATCGCGGCCGCGGACATTCGCCGACACGGCGATTCGGCGCTGGCCCCATTCGCGCTCGATCGTCGCCGGACCCTCGACCATGCGAATATCGGCCAACCGCGACAGCGGCAGCCGCTCGCCAGACGCGGTGGGGATCAGAATGGAACCGATCGCCTCCGCCCCATTGCGTTTATCATCCGGTAGGCGCGCTACGAGCGGAAACCGCAATTGGCCTTCGATTACTTCCCCCAACTGCTTGCCGCCGATCGACTCAATCACATCGGACACAACCTTCGCCGGCACTCCATGGCGAGCCAGTTCGTCCTGCTTCAACTTGATTTGAAGCAGCGGCTGGCCCGTCACTTGATCGGCGCTAACGTCGGCCGCCCCTGGTATTTCCTTCAGGATTCGTTCAATCTCGCGGCCCTTCTTCACGAGCGTGTCCAGATCGTCGCCGTACAGCTTCACGGCGATGTCCGTCCGCAAGCCGGAGGTCATTTCGTTGAGCCGCATTTCGATCGGCTGCAGGTACGCGAGTTTCTGTCCGGGCATGTCGCGCAAATAATGTTGAATCAACTCCGTCAGCTCCGCTTGCGTGTTTGCCTTCTTCCATTGGCTGCGTGGCTTCAGCGATAGAAAAATGTCCGTCAACTCAATTCCCATTGGGTCGGTGGCAATTTCGGCGCTGCCGATACGACTCCAAACGTGCCGGATTTCGTCGGGAAACTCGGCCAGCAGCCGCTGTTCCATGATCGTGTTGTACTTGACGGACTCGTCGAGCGAGGTGCCTGTGAGCCGCACCACACTGATTGCAATTGCCCCTTCCGACAGCCGCGGAATAAACTCCGAGCCCAGATTCGGTGCAATCAGTCCGAAGGCCACGAACATCACGATCCCCGCG
>DASZZA010000642.1:0-3297 GCA_035545135.1 Lacipirellulaceae bacterium
GAGCTGACGTGGCCCTCCACTTGGGCGGATCGCCTCGGTCGGGATCGGACACCGACGATCCCTGGGCACGAGCTGGCCGGCGTGGTCACCGCCCTCGGCTATGGCACGACCGGGCTGTCGGTAGGGCAGCGCGTGTTCGGCCTTGCCGACTGGTATCGCGACGGCACTTTGGCAGAGTATATCGCGATCGAAGCACGCAATCTCGTACCGCTGCCGGGCGACGTCGACTTCACGGCAGGCGCGAGCCTGCCGATCTCGGGCTTGACTGCGTGGCAGGGATTATTCGAGCACGGCCGACTGCGGGCGGGACAGAGCGTCATCGCGCACGGTGCGGCCGGCGCGGTCGGATCGATGGTGACACAGCTTGCACGCTTGGCGGGCGCCTATGTCATTGGCACCGGACGCGCCGCCGACCGCCAAACGGCGCTGGATTTCGGCGCGCAGGAGTTCGTGGACCTCGAGAACGACGATTTGAAAGATGTCGGCGGCGTTGATCTGGTATTCGATGTCATCGGCGGCGACATCCAAAAGCGGTCCGCAGCTCTGATCCGCCCTGGAGGACTGCTGGTGACCATCGTGGGCCCGGCCGAGACGCGCCCCGCCGAGGGCCTCGCGATCGATTTTGTTGTCGAGTCCGATCGCGCTCAACTGAGCGAGATCGTTCAGCGGGTGCGGGACGGGCGACTACGGACACATATCGGCACCATTGCTCCTCTCGATGAAGCCGTCGCCGCCTTCAACCCGACCAAGCGGACCAGCGGGAAGACGGTTATCCGCGTTCGTCGGTGAGGGACTTGGGTTCCCTAAAACTGTGTTCCTCCGGAACGAACATTCGCGACCATAGTTTGAGTGGCACCTCCAAATGAGTCAGTTCAAGGTTGCTGAAGTCTTTGTCACAGCTGCTGACGAGCAGCTAATTAAATACCGCTGGCAATATGTAAGAAATCCACGCTTATTTTGAATCGAAATAATGCGATCTGACATTGAAAAGCTGAGTAGCGATGTCGGTCCAGCCTTTTCGAGTAAATCAGGCGGCGCAGCAGTTCGTATCGATAACAAAAGACCCTCGTCCGGGGGAACCGGGAGACGAGGGCCCTTATGACACCGTGATCCGCCTCCGGGCGACGGTCTACACCAAGTGCTCCCATACAACGTTGTAAAGATCAGCCGGTTCCCGCCGCGTGGAACTGATTCAGCTCCATTTGCGTTCGGTTTCTGCACTTTGCTCAGAGGAGGAAATCTTGGCTGACAATAGTGGAGGTGTGGGCGTACTCGGCGTTTTGGTCGGGGTGCTCATCGTAATCGTTATCGCCGGTGGCTTGGTTTTTATGAACGGAAAAGGCGGGAGTGCCGGCGGCGGAAACACGTTCAAAGTCGAATTGCCCAAGTCAAAGTGATCCAACTTCTCAGGAGAGAACGATGCAAAAGCTTTTGGCTGTTACACTGATGCTCACCGTTTTCGGCGCGACCGCGGCTTATGCAGACAGCTACTACATCGTGCGTGAGCACGGCGCGAAGGAGTGCCACGTCGTGAAGACGCGCCCGACGACGAGTACGACGGTCGTGATCGGCAACAAGGCCTATACCTCGGAAACCGAAGCGCGCGGCGCGATCAAGACAGTCTGCCACGATTGACATAGCAATCTTATAAGATGAAGCCCCGGCCGCGCGCCGGGGTTTTTCTTTGCATAGTGTTTTCTCCGTCAATACACGCTGGCAGCAACTCCAATATCTCTATTCGCTGTCTTATAGCTCATCGAATTTGCCGCCGCGCTACAACATCGCAGGACTATTGGTGCGGTCATGGAGGCCGGCGGCAAGCGCGAGCTTGTCCCGAGCCCTGGAGGCTACTTCCATCCTGGTAGAAAAAATCAGCGAAGGAAATCCCGGCGACCTTTGACGCACGCAGCGTTACCGTCGCAACGAAGCCGATATTTCGGAACGCATTCAAAAAGCGCCGTTGCATCACGATTGGGTGGAAGCACCTGATGGCAGGCGGCCGCTCTACGGTATCGCAAAGAATGGCGAGCTGCCCAGGGCCGCGGGACTCTGAGAGTAGGGGATCGATATCCAGACCCACGAAATGGCGAGTCCGCGACCATGATGTCATCCGTTCAAACGCATTTGTAATTCGTTGCCATGACCGAATGCCGGCACTGCTCAACACAATTGGATCTTGGCCAAGCGGCGAAGATGGCCAGGAATTGCTTAAGCCCGCAAACGATAATCGTTTGCAAGCGTGGCCTGATCTGGCGAGCTGATGGGGCCTGGGCAGAACATTCTCAGCGTAGATCTTGCAGAAATAAATGTCCTTCCAAGCTCCCTGTAAGTTTTAATGTTGCTAAGTGTGATCGAGAATACCTTGCACATTTCCGCATGCTGTTGCGTTCACACGAACTTGCCGACCTTAATTTGGTTGATAGAACAACACCCGGATCACCGCTGGATCGGGACGTTTATAAATTTATTAACCAACACGAGCTCCTAATTACAAGGAACGTCCTGTTGGAAGCCTGCTCGTGCTGTTCGCCGCAGGCAGCACTGGAGCGCTGATATGGGGCCCGCACGCTTTGCTCTTTTAACGGCAGTTTTCGTTTCTGTTTTTTCAAGCGGATCGGCGGCCGGCGAAAACGGTGTTTTTAAAGATAAGATCGTCTTCGGACAATCCGCGGCTCTCACCGGACCGGCACAGCTTCTTGGTCAAGGCATGCGCGAAGGTATTCTCGCCGCCTTTGCAGAGGCCAATCGAGTCGGCGGCGTTAGCGGGCGAAAATTGGAGTTGAAGTCTCTCGACGATGGCTATGAGCCCGAAAAGGCGATCGACGCCACTCAGAAGTTAATCAACGAGGATAAAGTTTTCGCGCTAGTGGGCGGCGTCGGAACGCCGACGTCGAAGGCCGTCCTGCCGATCTTCACCGAGGCCAAGGTGCCGTACATCGGCCCGCTCACAGGCGCGGAATTTCTGCGCAATCCTCACAAGCGGTATGTCGTGAATGTTCGCGGCTCCTATTTTCAGGAAACGGAAGCCTGGATCGAACATCTGACGAAGGATCTCGGCATTTCGAGGATCGCCATTCTTTACCAGGACGACGCCTTCGGCCTGGCGGGACTCGCGGGGGTGGAGCGCGCACTCGCCAAGCGCAACATGTCTTTGGTCGCGTTCGGATCTTATATACGAAATACGACGGCAGTTAAGACGGCTCTTCTGGATATCATGAAGGCCCGACCGCAAGCGGTCGTGACCGTTGGAGCCTACAAGCCGGTCGCAACGTTTGTGAAAGTCGCACGGCAACTGAA
>DASZZA010000643.1:0-4002 GCA_035545135.1 Lacipirellulaceae bacterium
GGGGTCAGTTCGCGTCGCGGCTAAACTGGTGGACGTGCCGCCATAGTGCGACTGATTATTGGCTCACGGCCGCGACGAGTGGTTCGGCGGCGGGAACCCGGGTCGGTCGCTTGTGCGCCGGAATTCCGAGCCGGGTTCGCACGTACTCGGCATGTTGACGCATCGTCACGATTTGGAAACGGGACGACAACCGCTCCATCATGTCGCTGAGCAAGTTTAGCTTGGCGGCGCGCGGCACACTCATGCCCGGGAAAAACCGCAGTTCCGGGTCGTCCTCGCACCCCAGGAAATCAAGCGGATGGAGCAGGATCGATGGCCCGACGCCAAGCCAGCGACACGCGGACAAGGCCATTTGTAGATACAGTTTTGTCAAACGCGGCGAGAACTGCCAAAGGTGTAGCAGATAGGTCATGTGAATCGGCAGCTTCACCAGGGGGCAAGTCGTGACGGGAATTTCGATGAGGGGACCCGATGGCGTGGTGCACGGTTTGGGGCGCATTGAGCGCCAGCCTTCGCGGAAGGATCCGAACAGTTCGCGGCGATCGGCCCGTTCGGCCGCTTCGGGACTGGCCGTGCGGCGGAAGTACCAGCGGGCCAGCGGGCCAATGTAGGTCGGCAGTATGGACGCATCATACGAGTAGCCGCGAGCGGCGAGGATAGCGAGCAGGTCTTCGGAAAAGCTATAGCCCGGTCCCCGAAAGCCGACGGGTTGCTGGCCGGTGGCATCTTCAATCAGCGACTCGGCTTCGGCGACCTCGACCTCTACTTGTTCGCGAGGCAGCGTATGCATCCACGGATAGTGATTGAGCGAATGGTTACCGATTTCGTACCCGGCCTCGGACAAGGCGGCGAGGGCGTCGCGATTTTTTGGTTGCTCGGCGTCGCGACCGACGACAAAGCACGTCATCTGCAGATTACGATCCTCGCAGAATTGCAAGATGCGCGGGGCGACGGTATCCAGATAACTGGGATAGTCCTGCCAGTTCTTGATGCCGTGCGTTCGCAGGTACGACCACTTGTTGTCAAGATCGAGCGACAAGCTCGCGATTGGCTTCGACATGGTTACCTTCTTCATGAGGTGTTAAGGGAACTGGATGAGCCGTCCGCGGACGAACTAGTGCTGGCGCGAGCACGGTCCGCATTGCCTCTTCTGCAATTTGGATCGTTTCGTTGACGTTGAGGTTGCCCTTGAGAATGTGAGCGGAATTCACGGCGTAGACGCCGGGAATCGATGTTTTCATTGGGGGCAAGCGCTCGGAATAGCTGAGCGTTGGAAGTGCCATCACGTAGCGAGCGCGCGAAATCCGGAAGGCGAGCACATCGTCGCGCGAAAAGTGTGGGTACATCTTTTCCAGCGTGTCGAGGCAGCGCTCGCGGATGACATCATCTGATTCGGCGAAGCCGTCGCTGTCTGCCATCATGTACTTCGGCAAATAGACGAGCGAATGCCCGCCAAGTTCGGCGGGATCGACGATCGTGGTCATTTCGATGACGGCGGTGAGCGGCACCCAGGTATCGGTAATGTTTGTGACGTAGTACGGCGAGAGGGATTTCTTCAGCAGCAGCGACGAGCAAACGATTCCCAAATAATCGACGCCGTTGAATCGACGGCGCTCGTCGGCGTTTAGTTGCGTACAGGCGCGGGAGATGATCGGCGACGGTGTAGTGAAGACGACGCGATCGAAATGGTCGACGCGACCGTCGGCGAACCGGATGCGTACGGGCTCCTGCTGGGCACCTTCGACCTCTTCAACAGCCGCATTGCAGCGGATCTCGACGTCTTCGCATCGCAGCACTTCGGCGAGCCGTTCGAGAATGCGGGCGTAGCCTCCGGGCACGTAGCCGAACATTTCTTTCTTCTGGCCGCTTTGACGGGCTTTGTACATGCGCTGGGTGTGCGCCCAGATGAATGCGGCGGAGGTTTTGCGGTAGGCTTCGCCCAGCTTGGCCCGGAGCAGGGGGAGCCAGATTTTTTCGAACGCGCCCTTGCCGGACCAGCGTCGGAGCCATTTTTCGACAGGAATTTTTTCGAGCCGGCGCCAGTTTCGGAGCTTCGACGCGAGGAAGATCGTTCCGCCCAACCGCAGCCGCTGCCACAGGTTCAGTGGCGGAAAGCGGAGGAATTCCCAGGCGTTCGACATCGAGTACAAGCGACCACCGGAAAAGAAGCCGGTCCTGGTTTCGACCCAGCGCATTTCGCGTTCCAGGCCGATTTCTTCGAGGAGGTCGCGCAGATGAGTGTCGGAGAGCA
The DNA here is from genome assembly GCA_035545135.1 of Lacipirellulaceae bacterium. Classification (GTDB taxonomy): domain Bacteria; phylum Planctomycetota; class Planctomycetia; order Pirellulales; family Lacipirellulaceae; genus JABDGM01. The sequence goes on from DASZZA010000643.1 coordinate 2,252, forward strand.
GCGTGACGTGGTAGTGGCGATCCCAGACGACGTCGCCGAGTGTCCACGCGCTAGCGAGGCCGCCAAGTTGGGGCGCGGCTTCGCAAAGCGTAACCTGCTGGCCTAGCTGGGCGAGGCGGTGGGCGAGCGTCATGCCGAGCATGCCGCCACCAATGACGGCCCAGTGTTGCTTAGCGCGAATTGGTGCGATGGTGGCCGGAGACTGGTCGCCGAAGCGACCAGCCCGTAAGACGGCATTCGAGTTGTGAAGAGATGGCTTGGTCATAATTGTCCCAATCGGCGGCGGAGCATGAGGAGGAGGGTTTGACGAATGGTGCGCACGACGCGCATTTTGCTTTCGTTGCCGCGGTTATCGTAACGCAGTTCGAGCGGCACTTCGGACATGTTGAGCGGCAATTGCCGCAGCTTGAGGAGCAGATCGGCCATGCAGGAAAAACCGGTTTCGGTGATGAGACGATTTCCATATTTGTTGAGCGCCTGCCGGAGAACGTCGGCGCGGTAGACGCGATAGCCGCACGTGTAATCGCGCACGCCGCGAATGGGGAACAGGATCTGGAACATCCACTTTGCTCCGAGGCTATAAAGGATTCGCGATTTGGGCACACCGATGACCTTAGCTCCGGGCTGAAACCGCGAAGCGATTACGACATCGCTCCCGGCTTTGATCTGGGCGAGCATCAACGGAATGAGACGCGGCGGGTGCGTATTGTCGCAATCCATCGTGACGATGACGTCGTCGAGCCCGCACTGTTCGACCGCGGTGGTAAGGCCGGTGCGAATTGCGGCGGCGAGCCCTTGGTTCTGCTTGTGCATTACCAGTTCGACGGGCATGCGACTGGATGCCTCGCGGGCCAATTGGGCCGTATGGTCGCGGCTGCCGTCGTCGACGACGATAACCCGATACGGTATATTTGCCGGTTCGAGAGCAGATTGAATCGCGTCCAGCAACGGCGGCAGCGACGATTGCTCGTTGTACGCCGGCAACGCGACCCAGACGGTTCGCTGGGCTTCGACGTCGAACGGGACAATCGCCTTTTTCTGCGCGGAGTCCGAAAAAGGGGACGGTCCCGGAGGGAGCCGCTGGAGCGTTTGAATATCAGCCATATCGCATCTCCTGTTGCGGAGGTTGTGCGCTCGCTGGCTGGATGACGTAGAGGCCAGTGGCCTGCAACGCAAACAGTCCGAGGTACAACGGGTTGACGAGCAAGTAGCGGCGCCACAGACGGCGTGGCTCCTTTGACAAGCGAAACGCCCATTCGAGCCCGCAGCGTTGCATGGCGCTGGGAGCCTGCGGCAGGTGGCCGGCGTGGAAATTGAGCGCGGCGCCGACGGCGATTGCGGGCATCGACAGCGCGTCGCGCATTTCGTAGACGAAAACTTCTTGCTTGGGGCAGCCGAGGCCGACGAAGACAATTTTTGCGCCGCTGGCGCGGATTTCTTGGATCAACTGCTCGCGCTCTTCGGTCGAAATGCGTTGGTATTTGGCCGGTCGCATACCGGCGATCTTGAGGTTGGGCAGTTTTTTGAGGAGTTGCGATCGCAAGTCGTTGAGCATTTCGGTGTAGCCACCGAAAAGGAAGATTGGCAGGCTGTCGGCGGCAGCTCGGCGACACACCTCGAACATCATTCGCGGTCCGTAGACGCGGTCGCTGAGCTTAGCTTTGTGGATGAGGTTGAGTGCCCAACGTACGGGCTGGCCGTCGGGCACCACGACGTCGAGTCGGTTGAGTCGATAGCGGTGAGTTCTGTCC
>DASZZA010000644.1:0-3592 GCA_035545135.1 Lacipirellulaceae bacterium
GCGGCCTGGACTCCGCCGGCCTGTTGCGAAAGCTCATGACCTTGAACGGCACCAATCAGTTTTCCGCGGCGATCGGTCACGACGGTGAGCCTGGTCATGTCAGTCCTCCGCCTTGCAGGTTATGGTAGCCGCCCCCTTCGCTTTCATTCGTAATGCTGACGTAATAGGTCGCGTTACCGCTTCTTTGCAGCTGTTTGCACTGTTGGTCAATTTCGCGATCAACTCGCAAAATAGCTCTTTTGATTTCGCCACCAAGTCATGAAGACCAACGAGCCGATGCGATGAAGACGATGATAAATACAAACGGGAGCAACGGCTCCGAAAGCAAAATGGCCGTCCAAAGCGGACCAATCGTGTTAGACAGCAGCAAGATCGTCATCAGAACAGGAATCAATCTCCAAAAGATGAGCTTCCGATTTTGCATGCCAAAAAATATAATGCCGAAAAGCAAACAGTTCAGGGCTAAGGTCGCTCGGCATTCGCTGAGAATATAGTCGGCGTACCATTTAGGTTTTTCATAACAATGAAAATGCTTAGGTCTGACATTTTTTCACGGCAGCTATTGGCACGTTTCGACTGATAGCCACGTCGGCTTCAACGGCAGCTCTGGAGGGTGAAGCCGACATGGCTGGCAATGGACCAAAAACGACGTTCATGACCCCACTGCGACATTTCAACTGGTAAACGCGAACACGATGTAGGTTTCGCAATTATGCACGAATTCCCCGAGTTCCATTTTGCCCATTTTTCGGTTTGCCTTGAGCGACGGCGTGTTGTCGGACCGTACGAATGACATCGCCGTACGGCCCGGCAGACGCCGACGCATCTCCTGGTACATCATTCCAGCGAGGCCATTTCCGCGCTCATTTTCAGCGACGCAAACCGGCCCGTAGAGATAGCAATTGGGCGGTGCCGGGAAGGCGCGCAACATGGTTTGAACGATGCCGATATGCGCCTTTGCGGCAATGGACGTTGCGAGAGCATAACCGACCACTATCCCCTCACGCCGCGCGACAACAATTGGCATTTCCGACATTGTGCGCTTGAACCAATCGCTAGTCTGCCGGACCGATAGGCCGCCGCCATTTTCATGCAGGTTCGGTTCCTGCATCGCTACAATCGCGGAAATATCATCAGTCGTGGCCAATCCGGTTTCGTAGTTCGCGCTCATCGGACAGGAGTCTCTCGTTTGGTTTGAAAGCGTCAGGTGTGTGTGCAAGAGGCTATTCGGGCAGATAGAATTGGGGAATTGCGATTGTGCGCTAGCCCTATCGGGGATTCCGATGGCCAAAGCTATATGGGACTGGGAAAGTCGAATCGGACGGCGCGTCAGACTGCGCGACCTTCACATCCTCTCGACTGTGGTTCGCTGGGGCAGCATGGCCAAAGCGGCACCGTATCTTGGGATGTCACAGTCTGCGGTGTCCGAGGCAATCGCGCACCTCGAAGATGCGCTACGCGTGCGTCTGCTTGATCGCGGCCCGAAGGGTATCGAGCCGACTATTTATGCCAACGCACTTTTGAAGCGCGGCAACGTAGTTTTTGACGAGCTAAAGCAAAGCATCAACGACATCGAATTTTTGTCCGATCCCGGCACGGGCGAGGTTCGGCTATCAAGTCCCGAAATCCTATCCGCGTGGCTGATACCCGCCGCCATCGACAGCCTGTTGCGCGAGAAGCCAAACGTCACCGTGCGAGTTTATCAGCAAGACGCGAACATCTTAGAATTCAGAGAACTTTATGATCGCAACGTTGATCTCGTGATCAATCGAATACCAGCGAGCTATTCGCACGAGGATTTGACAATTGAGCCTGTCATCGATGATCAGCATTTCGTTGTTGTAGGCGCGCAGAGCCCATGGGCGCATCGTCGCAAGGTTGGCCTCGGAGACATGGCGAATGAGAAGTGGATTTTTCCGCCCAATCCAGTTGTAAAAGCCGTGGTTCAGCAAGCATTCGAGGCTGAAGGCTTACCGATACCTTTCGCGAGCGTCGCCGCTGACTCAGTACTGGTGCGGGTGCATCTGATAGCGACGGGCCGGTTCGTATCGGTTTTTCCCGCATCGGTGTTGCGCAGTATGGTGGCACAAATGGCGTTCAAGGTCTTGCCGATCAAATTTAAGGTCAAAGCGCCTCCCATCGTCGGCATTCGATTGAAGAACCGGACGCTAAGCCCGGCAACCGAACTTTTCATGCAGCACCTGCGTGCTGTTGCAAACTCCAAACCGGTCAGAGGTCATTGACCAGTTCATTGCGTGGCCCAGGCTGAATAGCACTCGGAGACCAGGCCCAAGCGATGTCGCCTATTGGCGCGTCAGCGACATCCGCGACCATCTCATGTTGCGGTTGCGAAGTCGCTTCCAGCCCGCCCGCGACTATGTTGGCGGGGCCGAGTATCGTCAATTCCGGCTGGGTTTAGCGAGCGATTTGGTGACTGCGCGGGCAGAGTCGATGAACGCGGTCACGACGGGTGACAAGGTCCGGTGCTTCAATGTCATGAGGATCACAGGCCACGGATCGGTGGGCAGTTCTATAGGCAACACTTTAAGTCCAAAGCGGTCACCATAGAATTCGAGAACTGAATTCGGAAACGCGGTTATGAACTGGCCGCTGGCAACCAGATTAGCCCGCAAATGGACGGAGAGGGTCTTCAAACACACCTTTGGCATGGGAGCGCCTCTTTTACGAAAGGCTTCCGTCACAACTTTGTAGTTCCAGGTATTCGACTCGGTCAGGATCCAAGGTTCGTCGGCAAGCTCCGCAATATCGATTTTACGACGATGCGCCCAGCGCGATTGCGTCCCAGCCGCCACCACTAGTCGATCGTCAAGCAATACCTCCACGTCGAGATCGTTGAAGGGGTTGCTCTCCTCGATCGGGCCGCGGCTTCGCGTGAGCACCAGGTCAAATCCGAGCTCGCGAACGTTCGGCGGTTTACGTAGGTCAAGGTCTTCCACGTTCAGCATCACGTGAGGATATTTGCGCGCAAAGTGCTCGATTATTAGTGGCAGCGTGGCTGCGGCAATCGACTCATCGCACCCTAATCTGACCTCTCCGACAGCCGGATCAGACAGAAACTCGATGTCCCTGACGCCCTGCTTGAGTTCGTCGAAAGCCGCTGTCCCGCGCTTGAAGAATGCCTGGCCGTATAGCGTGAGTGCTGCACCCTTCGGCCCGCGCTCGAGCAAACGTACCCCGACTGCGCGCTCCAGGTCGGCGATCACTTCAGAGATCGTGGGAGGCGTGACACCGAGCCGTGCCGCAGCCTTTGCCATGCTGCCGAGGCGGACGACGGTGAAGAACACGTGCAGGTCACGGAATCGCAGTCGGCGGCCAATCTGCTCTTCCCAATCGATCTTTCTAGACATAGGAAAAATCCTATTCTCAATAAGATAGATTTGGAATTCACCGAAGGCAATTGATCTTCTACCTTGCCCCCCATGACGACCGAAATCCCTTTAGGCGAGTGCAACATGCGGACAGACTCGAAACAGGCTGCAGACGCTGTTTCCACGGCAACAGGCGCCCTATCACGCCCAACCCCACATGCCTTGCATGGGCCAATCACTTCGGCCGATGCGTCGATCGAGCT
>DASZZA010000645.1:0-4751 GCA_035545135.1 Lacipirellulaceae bacterium
GGCACTACTGATGACGACCGAGCGGGCGAACGCCGGAAGCCGTAGCTCGATGTGACTGAGGCAGTTTGCGTTCCACCTGTTTTTGCCCCAGGTCGGTTCGACCTGAGCGCGCAACAGCTCACAATCCGCAGTGCTGACACGCGTGCCAAAAAACGGTTCATTCCTGACGTGTCTCAGCGCTTACGCGGCGACACGTACGGTTTAGTCGGCGATTTCCGCTTTCGGACCTGGCCGACTAAGGGAGCGATTTGAGAAGCGGCGGTGACGTTTGCTCAAGAATTTGAACCGCTTCGTCAATGCTAACGCTCCGCGCCACTTCAGCGTCAGTTCGATCGATTGCGTAAACGAATGCACCAGCGTCGTTCGTGCAATAGCCGGCATCAAGCACGTGAGCGGCGCGATTAAGTACCTCCAGAACATGACCATCTTCCAAATCCGCCACTACCATGCTACCTAGCGTCCCCGTAGCGCCATTTGACAAAAATCCCAAAAACCTGGTTCCAACCGGAGGGATTGCTTTTGGAGCTACCGCCGTGTGAATCTCCGATACTCGCTCACCATCCTTCACTCGGTACGACCTCAGCACATTCGATTTCAAACCAATAAATACGAGCTTACCATTAGGCGAAAAAGCAGCGGTCCTTATCGGAGCATCTAATTTGAAACGAGAAATTTCGTTGCCGTCTTGGATGTCCCAGATGATGAAATTGTCGGGCTGATCATACCGACCGGCGCCGAATAACGGCGGATCCTGGCAGGTGGCAAAAACGCCTCGGTTATCCACTTCAATTTCGTATTTTTTTGCAGCGTTGTCGACGCGGTAACCAGCACATTTTCCTCTTGCGACGCAGGCCACGGTATTCCCATCGGGAGACAATACGATTTGTTTGTTGGTATCGCCATGGATACCGCCAAGCTCTTTAAAATCCACTTCGCCAACCAATGGCAATATTCGAGATTTCTCGTCTGTTGCGGGAACGGATTCATAGACCCGCACGATTTTTCGAAAATAGGTTGCTGCATCGCTGGTGTTGCCGGAAGTCTCCTGCCATCGCACCGCCACGCGCCGACCGTCGGGAGTACCGGTGACACCCCAAATATGGAATGCACGGCCTGGCAAGGGCGATGGCGGTTCCACCGCAACTTGAACACTTTGGTTCAAATGGAAATTGACGATTTGCAGGTACTTTTCCGTCGCAAACAGTGCATTTCCGCCCGCCGTTCCCACGCTCCAACTGTCCATGGGCATCGTGTTCGATGCTTGCCCGCGCGTGGAGCGTTGGGTCTTGCCAAAAACGACGATTTCCCGACCTTCGGCTAAGGCCAGAGATTGGCTGGCGGCGTCAAAGGCCAACAACTTCGGAGTCTCGGCCCGCTGCGGCCATAACGAGTGATAACGGGCTACGCTGTCGTGGGTAGTGTTGTGCCCGATTTGGGCGTCAGAATTGCTACTTGGTTCCGAATTGGTTTTCCCAATGCTGGTCGGAAAGGAACTGATCAAGTCATTTGACACCAGCGAAATACCGACCACTCCCTTGCTGATCGCCACACCCTCCAAACGTGTTTCGGGGGCGTACAAAATGTTCGGAAAAGTGTAAGTGCGGACGTTTGAGTCGTTGAGATCGAGCCACGCTAATTGAGAAGTCTCACTGGATGAAATTGGAGTAACGATTCCGACAACCTTGTCGTCGGATTGTAGTCGGAGGACATTCGCATCTAAAGAAAACGTTCGTATCTTATTCGTTGCCCACTTCCACAGCGATCTTTTCTCGGTCTCCTGACCGACAGGATCGAACAGCACTGCACTGCCTGAGGGGGAAATATCGATGCTTGAACCGCGTGAATAACCCTGCGCTAAGGGGAATTGATGTTCGGCTAGCTGCTGCGCGGCCTCATCGAACACGCGCACAGTACCTTTCACGTCGAGAATCGCCAAGTGCTTACCGTCGGCGTCCGATCGAATGGCGATAACGCTGTCAGGCATTTGGCATAAGCCACACACCTGCAGTTCTGGTAGAGAATATATTGCAACTTGGCCCCCGGTCGTGGAAACGGCAAGCCGATCCCGCCCCATGCTGCACGTCGGTCCACCATCGGCTAAGGGTTTTGAACTTTTGATTTTCTGGCCATCAGCTGCCGAGTAGACTGTGATGAAGTCCCCTGCGGAAACCACAAGCCATTTCGGGCCGCTCCCGACAAAGCATCCCCAGCGGGGAACTGTTTTGCAGAAAATACGAGCCGCCGGTTGCCAGTCTTTCCTTGCTTCAGCCACAATCGTGGCGAGCAGGTGCCCATACTCCCACATTGGTTTGCTTTTGATGGCTGAGGTGATCTGTTGATAGGCCTCGTCCAGCCGGCCTTGGCTAAGAGCATATTGGGCGCTGACGTAATTGACGAGGCGTTTCAAAGCATCTGCTTTCTCACTCGCCAGTTTGGTTTGCTCATCGGCACGTTGTGCTTCGCGATCAGCGGCTTTGCGGGCCGTCACGGCATCGTCGCGCGCTATCTCGGCTTCGGCTCGCTGCTGCCGGGCTTGTAACAAACCCAGGCTAGTACCAATGATGCCGACCACCAGTACCAACATCACAGCCGCCGTCAACGAAGCCACCAACGGACTGCGACGGCACCAGCGGACGAAACGCTCTTTGGTGGTCGAACGGCGCGCTAAAATCGTCCGATCGGCTAGATAGCGGCTCAGGTCTTCCGCCATTTCCTCAGCGGTGCGATAGCGGGCGGCCGGCTCTTTGGCAGTCGCCTTGAGGACGATCGTTTCCAAGTCCCGTGGAATGGTCGGATCGATTTTGGTGGGCGCCTTCGGCAGCTGATAAAAAATCTGATCTACCAGCTGTGCCCGGCTGTTGCTTTCCTGGAACGTGTGCAGCGTCAGCAACTCATACAGTGTCGCGCCGAGACTGTAGATGTCGCTACGGCGGTCCAGGACGCCTTCGAGCCGCTCCGGAGCCATATAACGCAGCGTCCCGAGAAAATCGCCAGTTTCGGTGAGGCCGTCGCTTCCTTCCACCTTAGCGAGGCCGAAGTCGGTAATCCACGCATCTCCTTTCGCGTCAAGCAAAAGGTTTGATGGCTTGATGTCGCGATGCAGCACGCCTTCGGAATGCGCATAAGAAAGTGCCTGGGAAACTTGGAGTCCGATGCGGGCAATAGTGCGATAAAACTCTCGTCCACTGGCTGCCGTGATTGCAAAGCCGGTCGCGCTACTAGTATCCTCGACATAAGCTTCGCTAGCTGCGCTATCAGTTTGCGTTTTTCCGTCGGCGGTCCGTTGGGAACGTTCGGATTCGCGCAGCGCCGATATGAGCTGGTGCAAACTTCGTCCGCGGATGAACTGCATTACGTAGTAATGCATTCCCTGGAACTCACCGACACCGAACACGGGGACGATATGGTTATGTTGAAGCCGTGCAGCAGAGCGGGCCTCGAAACGAAAGCGTTCCAGGTGCTTCGTATTCGCAAACGCGGGCAGCGACATTATCTTCAAGGCGACGTGTCGATTGAGCGATCGCTGGACGGCCTCGTAGACGATACCCATTCCGCCGCGACCGACTTCTCGAACGATTGCAAAGTCGCCAAATTCGTCCGGAATGGGCAGCTGAGCATGCGACTCCTTTTCGAAGTTTTCTAAGCTGCAGCGAGCCGCGTGTTGTTCCAGAATAATGATCGCAGGCAACATATCGGCCAATTGCTCTGCGTGCTCCGGATATTGCTGAAGATAGTCGTTGACACGGGGCTGCTCACCGGCCCGAAGTCTCATCACAAATGATTCAACCAATTGCTCGATCACTTCGCACGGATCGTTCACGCTTTCGGTCATATGAGTACATCCTTGAGCCCACCCGGCATCCCAATCAACGCGCTCTTGAGATGCAACAGCGCCCGCGTATAGCGTTTACTCGCGGCCGACTTGTCGAGGTTGAGCACTTCAGCAGTCTCGCCATTTGAAAGCTGCTCGAAGTGCCGCAACACGAGAACCTCACGATCAATGGGCTCCAATAAATCGAGCGCTTCTTGTAATCGCTTCCGCTGTTCGACCTGGATGGCTTCCTGGCTGGGACTATCGAGCCGACCTAGCAAATTCGTTGCCAGGTCGGCCGTCGTCGCTTCGGGAAAGGCACCCTGATAAAGGGAGACTTCGCGGGTCACGTCGCGGGCCTGGACGCCGAGGTGGCGACGGTGTTGCTCCATCATTCGTTGGCCAACCAACCACCGCAGCCAAATAAAGAATGGCATCTTCGGATTAGCCACGTACTCTGGCAGTCGCCGGGCCGCGTCGATGTATGACTCTTGGATAATATCCGAAGGATCGATTCGGCCTTGCAGGCGGCGATCCATTCGCAGCGCGACCATTCGGCGTAAGCCGTCTCGATGGTCCTCCACCAGACGACGCCATGCCCGGCTGTCCCCCTGGATCGCCTGTTCCACCAACGAGAGCGCCTCTAGATCTTCGGGTGGACCATCAGTCATGTGCCCTATTATAGAGATCCGACCACGCTGCTGGATGGGACGACGAGCGGAAGATTCGCCCTGATCGCATTAGGGAAGCGGCTCCCCCGTCCGCTGCTTTCGGCGCCCTAACCCCCGACTGCGGCGCAACTTAGGTTGCAATACGGTGACAGACAACATCGAGCGTTCTTCGGGCTCCCAAGATTTCGTTTTGAGAGTTAACTCAATTCTCAGGCATTTTCTGTCCCCAGCAGTTGGCGTGCGCAGTTATAAATTGTCAAAGTTCTTTG
>DASZZA010000646.1:0-3764 GCA_035545135.1 Lacipirellulaceae bacterium
ATCAACCGCCGCGATTTGTGATCGAAAATGCGGGCATCGATAATGTCAATCTGTTCCGGACCGGGGGCGAGTCGAATTTCGGCCACGTCCAGCCACGGACCGGCAATTGCCAACGTGCTGCTGTCGGGCACCTGCGATTGAGAGGTAGAGTGCTGCTGGCCGTCCTCAACGTGCAGCGTGCCATCGCGGTCGTTTCGCGCAATCACCGCCAGGCGAACGCGGTTTGGACCCACATTCATCCAGCCCCGTCGCGTGCCCTCGGCTTTCTCGTACAGCGGAATGCGATTGGTCGGCGGCTCGTAGCTCCAAATCTTCCACGCGCCCAACAGCACGGCCACAAAGGTGACGATTAGCAACAATGTGGCCAATGAATAATGGTAGCGGCGTTGCACCGACGACATGTGGGCGCCGTCTTGCATCTGAAAACCTGTCACTTGGTCGCGATGCGACGAATGGCTCCGCCACTACCCATCGAGCGTGCCCTTCGTGCTCGGCACGCCGCTCATGCGCGGATCGGATTCAATTGCCATTCGCAACGCTCGCGCGGCGGCCTTGAAAACTGCTTCGCTGATGTGATGGCTGTTGCGGCCATAATGCACCAGAATATGCAGGTTGCACAGCGCGTTGGCAGCGAACGCTTGCCAGAAATCTTCGACCAGCTCGCTGTCGAAGTCGCCGATCTTGGCCGAGGGGAAATCGGCGCGGAACACGAGCGCGAACCGGCCGCTGAGATCGATCGCCACGGTCGCGAGGGTTTCTTCCATCGGTAGCGTGAAGTGGCCATAGCGGCGGATGCCCGCTTTGTCGCCCAACGCTTGCTTCATCGCCTGGCCGAGACAAATGCCGACGTCTTCGACCGTGTGATGCTGGTCGACATGCAAGTCGCCTGCCGCGTGGACGGAAAGATCGATGACGGCGTGCTTGGCGAGCAGCGTCAGCATGTGGTCCATGAACCCGACGCCGGTTGCCAAATCGGCTTGGCCCGTTCCGTCCAGGTCGAGCCGAAGCCGGATATCGGTCTCGGCCGTCTTGCGTTCGATCGTTGCGATGCGGGCCATGAAAAAAGGTCGAAGGTAAGAGGTCGGAGCACAGGTGTTGGACTGGTGCCTGACACCTAAAACCTAGCACCTAATTCTAGGCCCAGTCGAGCCCCGTTTCGCGGCGGATGCGTTCGTCAAACTCGCCCAGGAGGCCGCCGATGACATCCCAGCCGCCGCGGCGGCGCACTTCGATATCGCCCTGCCGATTGACACGCACGATGGTGTGGTCATTGACACCAGCCGCAGCCAGGTCGTCGTGATGCAGCTCGTCGTCGGCCACAATGCGTTCGAGCGTGGCACCGGTCATTTCAATGAACGACATATTGCGGCTTCCTCAAATCGCTATCGCACAGTTTAAGGGACTCTCACAAAACTCCCTCTCCTCTGGGAGAGGGCGGGGGTGAGGACGCGTTGGAGCCCGTTTTGTTAACGTTCCCAAGCTAAGAACATGGCTCTACGCCGTATTGTAATGGGCCGCTGCAGTTTTGTCAGCCGTTTTCAACAGAGTGTGGTAAGTTAGGGGAACGCTTCGAGATCGCACGTGCTCAGAACTCGCGCGGTGGACTTCCTCACCGTAACACAAGTTTCGTTTCGGTGGGCGGAGGCCTTTCCTGCTATTTCCAGTCGGGCGCTAGCGTACGAATTCTGTCGGCAAGCTGAATCAAGGTGTCTACGTCGAGCTGCTCGGTACGCGTATCGGGCGAGAACCCCATTTCGTCCAGCAGTAAGTCTACTTGCTTTTTGTCGAGATGCTGCTTCATTGCAGCCACGATATTGGCGCGCAGAAACTTGCGCCGATGTAGAAACAAAGCTTTCGTGATCTGGTGGAAGAACGGCAGATCGGCGATCCGCGCCCTCCGGTCGTTATCGACAACGATCCGCAAAATGGCCGACGAAACTTTGGGCATGGGCCAGAACACGCTGGGCGGCAGGATGCGGACGATCTTCGCACGGCACTGGCTTTGAATCCACACGCTCAGCGCACTGTAGTCCTTCGTCGATGGAGCGGCCGTGATCCGGTCGGCCAGCTCCTTCTGGATGGTGACCGTCATAGAGTGCGGCACATGCGGCGCGAGTAGCAGATTCGAAATGAGCGGCGTCGCGATGTTGTACGGCAGGTTGGCGACCAGCTTGAATCGACGGCCGGGAGCGGCGGCAAGCTTTTCTCCCACTGCGTCCATCACGCGGTCGTCGATCGCGTTTTTGTTTCGCAGTGCGTCGAGCCGCAGCATGGTGACATTGGGCAAATCGATAAGCTGCTCGCTGGCCAGCTCGAACAAATGAGCATCGATCTCGACCGTGACGACTGCCGCGGCCCGCGCTGCCATCAACGCGGTGAGCGATCCGGTCCCCGTGCCAACTTCCAGCACGACGTCGTCGCCCGTAAGCTCAGCCGTGTCGACGATGATCTGCACGAGGTTCAGATCAATAAGAAAATTCTGCCCATGCCGCGTCGCGGGACGGATGCCCATTTCGCGGAAGCGTTCCAGAAGGAATGTCTTGGTCTGGCGGGTCATAAAAGAGCTGCGGAGCTTTTCGCGGCGAGCGCCGCCGAGAAGCACGTGAAACGATTACGGGCTGACCGGCGACGGCGTCGATTGGCGCTGCACATACTTGGCGAGCACATCGGTTTCGATGTTCACGCGGTCCCCGACTTTGCGGCGGCCAAGCGTTGTGACGGACAACGTGTGAGGAATAAGCGCCACGCTGAACCGGTCGTTTTCCACGTCGACCAGCGTGAGGCTGACGCCATCGACGGCGACGGAACCCTTGCTCGCCATTTGTCCGAGCTGGGCGGCCGGGGCGCGGAACCACATCGTGCACCAATCGGCATCGTCGTGGCGCGAATAGACTGTGCCGACGGCATCGATATGGCCCATGACGAAATGTCCGCCGATGGCGTCGCCGGCTCTGAGCGACTGTTCGAGGTTCACCACGGCGCCCGGCGCCAGCTCACCCAGGTTGGTCCGTGATAGCGTCTCCTCGCCGGCCTGAAACGATAGACGATCTCTCGTAACTTCCACCACAGTCAAGCAACAACCATTGATGGCGATACTGTCGCCGGTCTTCGCGCCTGTAGCAATGCGTGGCTCGAGAATGACGAGCCGCATACCCGGCGGCTCGGCAATCACATCGACCACTTCCGCCAGGCTTTGCACGAGTCCGGTGAACATCAATGTAGGTCAGGCTTCAGCCTGACATGTGGCCATATCAGACGACGGCCGGGTTGAATATTGTCAGGCTAAAGCCTGACCTACTAGAACAGAGGCTCTTCCCGGTGGCGGCGATGCCACACGAGCTCCCACGCGTATCGCAACGGCGGCCAGCACACGAACACCACACACAACAGCGGAATGGCGTAATGCCAGACGATCAGAATGACCATCAACGAGAACACGATCGCGATGAGCTGCGCAAACGATCTTTGTCCGCGGATGAACTGAGTGAGCGGATGTGGGTAAGGCAAGCGCGACACCATGAGGATCGAGATGACGACCGCGAACAGCGGCAACAGCCGTTGCATCCAATGATCATACACGATGAAGTTCGCATGCGTGAGCACGGCGGCCTCGTTGCGCAGCGAATACGAAAGGACGGCGAAGCTGGCGACGGTGGCGGCGGCGGCTGGCGTCGGCAAGCCCGCAAAGGTTGTATGCTCGTCGTCGCTGTCCGTTTCAACGTTGAACCGCGCGAGCCGCAGGGCCGCGCAACAGGCGAACACCG
>DASZZA010000647.1:0-11145 GCA_035545135.1 Lacipirellulaceae bacterium
CTCACGTGCTGCAACGGGTACCGGAATCGATCGTACTGAACCTGGCAATCCTTTAGCCCGATTTCCAGTGTTACTTCTGCCCGCGGCTGCGAGAGCGTCTTCCATTCGGAGCGAAATTGGAAATCAACGGCCCCCTGCGGCTGCAGCGAGCGCGTCAGTCGCTGTGCCTTTTCCGGAATCGCTGCCAGCAGTTGTTCGTGGATCGGGATATCCGTGCCTGAAACCTTGACGAAGCCGAGCGGATGGGGTGAAGCCGGCTCGCCGACGCTTTCAACGCCGCGATATCCGGCCGCATACGTCGCATAACTGTTTGATTCGCCCGCCGACGCTACACCAGTCGCCGTCGTAAAGTCGTCGGTATGCCGCCGTGCGACATGCGATAATTCAGCCTCGACTTTCACCGGCCGTCCGCCGCCGATACCCGTTAAGTCCAAGTGCAAGTGATCCGACCCGCCTGGTTCTGCGCCGCGATATTCGACGCGGCCGGTCGTTTGCTCCAACGTGTACGGGAACTTCTCAGCGTCGGTGAGCGAAATGCCACGGCAATCGGCGGTGACTACGGGTCGCCAATGTTCGCCGTCAAATGTTAAGCGAACTTCGGCATCGATGATTCCAATCGGCTTAAAACGATCCCAGATCCGCACAGCCCCCTCCGGCAATAGCGGCCGGTATCGCCCGTCGACGGTCAATCCAATGACCTTTGCGGACAGACCGAGCGGCGCCTTTTCGGACCATCCAGCCCGATCGATTGCGGCCACGACGGTCGCCGACCCGAATTTTCCCACAATCTGCTCGACAAACAGCCGGTGCGGATCGGCGCGGCACTCGATCGTCACATCGGTCAGCGGCTCCGACAGCAGCGGATGGGAGAGCCGCCCGCGGTCAACCTTCATGGAAGCGGACCAATTGATGGGTGCGTCCGATCCCGACCGACTCAATTTCAGAGCGAGGTTGGCCCGTCCCGAAAAGTCGGCTCCGTGTAACTTCGATGTAACGCTACTCGGCAAGTCTGCCAAAGTCTCCGGCGAAATCTCCAAGCCGGCCGCTGTGACTGACAGGTCGAACTGGCCATCCGCCGGCTCAATGTCCCCGTGCACGTGAACTTCCTTCGCCGGAAGTCCGGTCATTGTACCATCAATGCTAAGCAAAGCTTCCGCTCCCTCTGGGAGAGGGCCGGCGTGAGGGTGCCTTGAATCGGTTGTATTAGAATTCCTGATACTCTCGCCAATTTCATTGCCGACAGCAGAAGGCTTCCCAGGCGTGATCTGCAAATTGACTCCGCTAATCGCCCATGGCTTCGTCAGGCCGATGGATGCGTCTTCGATTGTGGCTGCCGCGTCTTCAATCTTGAGTCGCGGCGACGAACTGCCGAAGCGCGGCAGTGGCAACAATCCGCTCGCGTTCCATTGACCGTCGGGTCGGTGTACCAGGTGCAGCTTTGCACCGCGAACGACGATGTCGTCGATCCGCATCTGGCGAGTGATCAATTGGTCCATTCGCACATTGCCGGCCAGGTACATATCCTCGACCGACAACACGGGCGGCGCACTCCCGGCGGGCGTCTTTGGCGTAATCGTGAGATCGTTGATGTCGATGCCGCGATCGGCGTCGAACCGCGCCGACCCGACACGCACGTCGAAATCGCGATAGTACTCGGCCAAACGGCGCTCGACTTGCCGGCGGATCTCGTCATCGAGGCGGTAGTATAAATAGCCACCCACCGCCAATGCTGCGACGATCACCAGCAGCAGGCACCACTTGAAAAGCGACCAACAGAAATTGACCAGGCGAGTGAAAATCGGCGCAGTCCTCGATCGTAGGGTGGGGCCAACCCACCACCGGCGAACGTGTCTCGATACTGGTGCGCAATGCCCACCCCTACACATGTGTAGGCGCTGTAATCTGCCGCGGATGCGCAGTTTAGGGCGAAGTTTGGTTGAAGCCGCACCGCAAAAGGGTCAAGGGAAGTCGCACGCTTAAGCCAAGCGATCGAGAACGACCCAGTCGCCTGTACGACGGGCGCGAACATTCCCCGGAAGATTGACAACTTTCGAGTCGATACCGACTATGAGCGACGCTAGCTGCTGCCATTGGTCGAAACCCATCGACTGCTCGGGCCAACCCGCGTCACGCCAGCCAACCTTACAAACCTCGCGCACGATAATGGCCGGTTGTCCCGCCAGTGGGCCGCAATTGATTTTCACGCGATTGGCTTCGGCAACCACGCATAGACGTGCCACATCAGCGGCGAGGCTTGCAATCACCTGCTGCGCCTCGCTTGCTTGTGTGGCCAGGTTCACGAGAGCCGCATCAACCTGGGGGTTATAGCGTTCGCGAAGTTGTGGCAAAAGCTCCTTGCGTAGCCGGTTGCGAGTCCACTGCACTTCCATATTCGTCGCATCCGTTCGGAAGTCTTGCCCAATCGCTGCCAGGTACGCGAGCACTTCGATTCGGCGCACATTCAATAGGGGGCGCACGATAACAACGCTCGGCGAAAGTGCGCGACATCGCGGCATGCCTGCCAATCCATCGATCCCCGTGCCGCGGAGAACTCGATGCAACACCGTTTCTGCTTGATCGTCGGCCGTGTGTGCCGTTGCGACAAACCGCGCACCGACCCGCTCGGCCGCCTGTCGCAGAAATTCGTACCGGGCCGCGCGCGCAGCCGCCTCCCAACCGTCGCCTTGTTCGGCGGCGATCTTTGCAACGTCCACGCTTTTAACCTGCAACGGAAGTTTAAACCGTTCGCAGAGCGCCCCGACCCATGCCGCGTCGTCGTCCGCTTCCCTTCCGCGCATGCCATGGTGCAAATGGGCAGCGTGAAGTTCGCCGCGCCCTCCGAACGCCTCCTTCAGCGCGAGCATCGAGCGCAGCAGCGCGACGCTATCGGGCCCGCCGGAAATGGCCAGCACCAGATGCGTGTCGCACCAGCTTGTCGCTGGCCAGAGTTCGGCCAGGCGTTCTTCGAACGGATGTCGGGGCCCCGCATTTGTAATGATGTTGGCCATCCACGTAAAACAGCGAAACCTTGCGGGCCGTCTTGCGATGCTCGACGGCGTCAACGCAATGCGACGACTGCTGATCTCCCCGCTACCGGGTTGTCAGCAGCGATCATAGTTTGTTAATATACGGTCGTCGATTGTGCGATTCAGTCGCCAGCGACGCTAATCTCGTGGAATTTGATGTGTTTGAGTCGGCGGCTCAAGCCTGCCGAACAGAACGCAACGCTACATAAGAAGCTTGTGCATGAGTTCAAGTCCGTTGTTGACCATTACTGAATCGCATGGGTTCCGCGCCCTATTGGCGGCGATCATTGCCATTATCGGCGCTTGCCGTTCGTTTTGGCGCGGATTGCGGAACCTTGCTTGCCACGGAAAACAGTTCTCCCACCGGAAGACAGACTCGACTATTTGTGCCCAATTCCGGCAAGGCAGAGCTGCGTGTGCAGGCCAGGCACCAGTGCCTTGGTTCGACGCTACCAGAGGGCGCAATGGCCCGGTTTTCCGAAAACTAGGTCCGAAGCTCTTGCTGGTTTGTTGCAGCTCCTTCCATTCTCAGGCGCGTTTGCTTGCTGGGCAACTAGCCGCAGTCCGCCAAGACCGAAGTGGCTTGTGGACTTGAAGCGGGTCGCAGGCAATCTTTGTCGCGCGCGCACGGCGGGCCGCTTCGGCGGGAGCCGTGATGAAGTCGGTCGCTTCGCCATCGGGTAGAGCGAAGGCCGGCTCGTTTCTGTACGGTTCGGCACTGATCTCGCCGCTGCTCAGCAACCTTTTGATATCAAGGAGTTGCGGCCGTGTTGCCCAACATTTTCTTATTCGCAGTCGATACGTCGGCCGCCGGGGAAGGAACGAACCCCTGGGTAATCATCGTCGTAGCGCTGCTCGCTGCCGGCATGGGGATGGCGGTAGTGAAGGTGTTTGGTTATTTGCGAAAGCACGACGCCGAAAAAGAAGCGCGGCAAATCATTGAGAAGGCGGAAATACAAGCCGCCGCCCGGCACAAAGAAGCCGAAGTCGAGGCCAAGGAGCTGGCCCTTGGCGAAAAAGCACGCATCGAAGAGCAGCTCAACGAAGCCCGCCAAAAGGTTTTCGAACGCGAGCGGCATCTCGACAAGCAGCAGGACCTTCTAGATGGGCGCGCCGATCAGCTTCAAAAGCAAGAGAAGATGGTCGAAAACAACCAGCGCAAGCTCGCTGAAAAGCTCGAAGACGCAAATCGCCGACAAGTGGAGCTCGACAATCTGCTCGATGCCCAGCGCCAAGCGCTGCACCAAATCAGCGGGCTTAGTCCCGAAGAAGCCAAGAAGCGATTGCTCGAACGGCTCGATCAGGAACTGGCCCACGAGCAGGGTGCGCTGATTCTAAAACAGGAAAAGGAAGTCTCCGCCATCGCGGATGTAAAAGCGCGGGAAATTTTGCTCACGTCGATCCAACGGTTCGCCGCCGCTCATACGGCCGAGGCTACGACCAGCACGGTCGATATTCCCAACGACGAAATGAAAGGCCGCATCATCGGCCGCGAGGGCCGCAACATCCGGGCGTTCGAAAAAGCCACTGGCGTAGACGTGATCATCGACGACACGCCGGGCGTCGTAATCGTCAGCGCGTTCGATCCGGTTCGCCGCGAAATTGCCCGAAGCGCGCTCAGCAAGCTCATCGCCGATGGCCGCATTCATCCTTCGCGGATCGAGGAGATCGTGGCCGAAACGCAAAGCGAAGTCGAGCAGCAAATTCGCCGCTACGGCGAAGAGGCCGTGCAAGAAACGCAAATCCGCGGCCTCAACGATCGAATCATCAACCTTCTGGGCCGGTTGCACTATCGCACGAGCTACAGCCAGAACGTGCTGCGGCACTCGATCGAAGTGGCGTTCGTGGCCAGCATGATTGCGGATGAACTAAAAATGGATGCCGACGTCGCGCGCCGCGCCGGACTGCTCCACGACATCGGCAAAGCCGCCGACCACGACACCGAGGGCGGCCATCCGCAAATCGGCGCCGATATCCTCAAACGCTATGGCGAAAGCGCCGAGGTGGTCCACGCCGCGCTCGGCCACCACGACGACATTCGCCCCGACATGCCGTACACGGTGCTCGTCGCCGCCGCCGACGCCTGCAGTGCGTCGCGCCCCGGCGCCCGCCGCGAAACGCTCGACCGCTACATCAAACGCATGCAGGAATTGGAAACGATCGCCGCCGGTTTCCAAGGCGTCGAGCAGGCATTCGCCATCCAGGCCGGCCGCGAAGTCCGCGTCATCGCCAGTACCAAGATGACGACGGACGAGTCGGCCGCCAAAATCTGCCACGACATCGCCAAAGCGTTCGAGCAGCAGTTAACGTATCCGGGTGAGATCAAGGTGACGATGATTCGCGAAAGCCGGTTCACTGAAACGGCACGGTAGAATCTAGGCAACGTCGTCGACAATTATTACTTTAAACATCGTCCTCTTGCTGTTCAGCACCCGTGCGAATCCTCTTCATTGGTGACATCGTCGGAAAGCCTGGCCGCGACATCGTCTGTCGCGCTGTAAAAGGTCTAGTCGAATCGCATAACCTTGATCTAGTTATCGCCAACGCCGAAAACGCCGCGGGCGGCTCCGGGCTCACACCCGCCATCTATCGCGAGCTGATTCGCGCCGGCGTCGACGCCATCACGCTCGGCGATCATGTCTACCGTCGCAAAGAGATTTATTCGGTGCTTGAAAGCGAACCGAACATCGTCAAGCCGGCCAATCTGCCGCCGGAATCGGTTGGTCGCGATTGGGCCGTTGTGACGGCACGCAACGGGGTGCCCGTCGGCATTGCCTGCTTTCTCGGCCGGTTGTTTATGAAACCGGTCGACAGCCCGTGGCAAGCTGCCGATCGCGTGCTGGCCGCGATTCCTAACGACGTGCGAGTGCGCATGATCGATTTCCACGCCGAAGCCACGAGCGACATGCAGCTCATGGGCCGCTACCTCGACGGCCGCGTCACCGCCGTGCTCGGCACGCACACGCACGTTCCCACCGCCGACGAGGGCATCTTCCCCGGCGGCACGGCGTTTCAGTGTGACGTAGGCATGACCGGCCCATTCGAAAGCATCATCGGCCGGCGGATCGACCGCGTCATGGAAACCACGCTCACTGGCCGACCGACCGAGTTCGACGTGGCTACCGGCGACGTGCGGCTCTGCGGCACGATCGTTACCGCCGATCCTCAAACCGGCCGGGCAACGGGCATCGAGCGACTATGTTTCCGTGTCGCCGAGATCGACGGCCCACAGTCTGAAAATGTCTAGGAATAAGGGATTTGTGACGACTGGCCCGCGGCGACGTCAGCGGTGTATGTCGAAACACTTGACGAATTTCGCCCAATTCGACATGCTAAATATGTAAGGCCGGATTTGGTCCGGCATCCATGCTTGGCGGGAGTTGTCTAATTAAAACTCGCAGCATCGCGGCCCGGCTCGTTCCCTAGTCTATCGACGGAATCTTCTTCGCCGGCGGTTCCTGGCAGTTCGATTCGATGCTGTTCCTATCCATGCGCGCCTGAGCGACCGTTCATCGTCGCCCCGGCAACACCTCGGTTGAGTCAAAGTATGTACACATATAGCAGGCATCTTTGCGTTGCCCTAACGGTTGCTTTCTGCACTTTGGTTTCATTGGCCACCGCGCGCGCGGAGAACCGGTCCTACGACGGCACGGGCAACAATCTTGTAAACCCAACATGGGGCGTTGCCGGCACCGACCTCGTGCGGCTCGCTCCGGCAGCGTACGACAATGGTTATTCCACCCCGCGCGGCGGATTGAACGGGCCAACAAATGGTAATCCCGTTTTGCCCAATCCACGTGCGATCAGCAATTCGATGATCGTCCAAACCGGCCCCATGCCGAATAGCCACGAGATGACCGATTGGGTCTTCCAGTGGGGCCAGTTTGTCGATCACGACCTTGACTTGACCAATCCCGGTTCGCCGGCGGAAGAATTCGATATCCCCATTCCCAGCGGCGATCCGATATTCGATCCGACGAGCACCGGCACCCAAGTCATGCTTTTCCAGCGGTCTGAGTACGATCCCACCACCGGCAATGGCCCTGGTAATCCGCGTCAACAAATCAATGAAATCACTTCGTTCCTCGATGGCTCGCAGGTATACGGTTCAAGTGCCGCGCGGGCCGATGCGCTCCGCTCACACGTCGGCGGCCGGCTGCTTACCAGCACCGGGAATCTGCTACCCTTGAATACCATGGGATTGCCGAACGGTACGGGCGGCCCGGGCGATCCTACGCAGTATTACGTGGCGGGCGATGTGCGCGTCGATGAACAGGTCGGCCTGACCTCGATTCAGACGCTCTTCATGCGCGAGCACAACCGCCTGGCCGACCAAATCGCGAGCCAAAATCCGACTTGGAGCGATGATCAGATTTACCAGCGCGCGCGCAAACTCGTAGGGGCAGAAATTGAATCGATCACCTACAACGAATTCCTTCCGGCTTTGCTTGGCTCCTACGCTCCAAGTGTCGTCGATCATTACAATCCAAATGTCAATGCCTCAATTACGACTGAGTTTTCGACCGTGCTTTTTCGCGTCGGTCACACGATGCTCTCCCCGAATCTACTACGGATTCAAAACGACGGCACTCCCGCTCCCGAAGGACCAATGGCCCTCAAAGATGCCTTCTTCGTTCCGCAAAGTCTCTCTTCCTCGCCGAACGAGCTCGAATACATGCTCAAAGGTCTCGCGTCTGACCAACAGCAGAATATCGACATGCACCTGGTCGACGGCGTCCGAGACTTCCTTTTCGGCGAGCCGATCCCAGGCGGCTTCGACCTCGCGAGCCTCAACATCCAGCGCGGTCGCGACCACGGCATCCCCGACTACAACACCGTTCGCGAAGCGTTTGGCCTCGCGCCCAAAACGTCGTTCGACCAAATCTCGTCCGACCCGGCCGTCGCCGCCGGACTACAAGCCCTTTACGGCAACGTCAACAATATCGATGCCTGGGTCGGCGCCCTGGCAGAAGATCATTACGGCGATTCACAGATGGGTGAACTCCTCACCGTTGGCCTGGTCGATCAGTTCACGAAGGTCCGCGACGGCGACCGGCTCTGGTTCTTGAACGACCCCGACTTCTCGGCCAGCGACATCAATTGGCTCATGAATCTTAAGCTTTCCGATGTCATTCGCGCGAACACAGGGATCACGAATCTACAAAGCAATGTGTTCTTCATGCCGGCCGCTGTACCGGAACCCGCGACGATTTCCATCGCCCTATTTGCACTGTGCGCGCTGGTGTCAATTCGCCGGCCCGACATGCGGCCGCAAGCGCGGTAATGGCCCACTCATCTTAATCCTGGGCTTTATCGCATCGATCTGACGTGCTGGCACGCAATTCGCTCAGTTACTGCCCGCGTTCTTTCTCGACGGCGGTGAGTGATGTTGCGCGCTGGTCCGATCGCCGATGAGGCCTTCCAAACCACACTGGCGCATAGCCTGCCAATTCTAGTTAGTAGGAGCGTTCGATATGGCTGAACAAGAATCGCTTTATCCGCATGTTTCCGGCGAAATTGCGGCTCTTCGAAAGAAGCTCGCACCAAACCAGGCCGAGGCTTTCAAAGCATTCAGCCGAAGTGTGTTTGCCGATGGCGCGCTACCGGCGAAGACCAAGCAATTGATCGCCCTGGCCGTGGCGCATGTCACGCAGTGCCCCTACTGCATTCGCAGCCATTCGAGTGCCGCTCTCCAACACGGAGCCACGGAAGAAGAGATGATGGAAGCTATCTGGGTTGCAGCCGAGATGCGTGCCGGCGCTGCGTACGCTCATTCAGCATTGGCATTGGACACGATCGCACACGCCCACGGCGAAAAAAACGCAGCCACGTAAAGAGACATCGTTCGGCACCATTAGCGTCGGCCGCAACGCCGAATCTACTGCCGCCAACCCCCGCCACCCATTGCAGATTCAAATTAGCCCCATCAAACAACACTCAGGCCGATCGAAATGGCGGATGATCATGAGTTCACGATGCCTTTCAACACAGAGGTAATCCATGACCAGCTACTCATACTTAGTCATTGGCGGTGGCATGACTGCCGATGCCGCGATCCAGGGCATCCGCGAAGTCGATCGCAGTGGCTCGATCGGTCTCATAAATGCTGACAAGCATCCGCCTTACAATCGCCCCCCGCTGACCAAGGGCCTTTGGAAGGGCAAACCGTTCGATAGCATCTGGCGGCACACCGAAGATCAACAAGGCACGACGCTTCATCTCGGCCGGACCGTCCGGCAAGTCGACCCGCAAAAAAAGCAAGTGACCGATGACCAGGGGAACACGTACAGCTACACGAAGTTGCTCGTGGCCACGGGCGGCACGCCCCGGCGTCTGCCCTTCGGCGACGAGCGGATCATTTATTTTCGCACGGTCGACGACTACGCGCGCCTTCGCGGCCTGACACAGTCTGCTCAACATTTTGCCGTCATCGGCGGCGGGTTCATCGGCTCCGAGATCGCTGCCGCTCTGGCGATGAACGGAAAAAAAGTCACGATGATCTTCCCCGGCGCCGCCATCGGCGGTCGCATGCTTCCTTCCGACCTGGCCAGTTTCCTCAACGATTTTTATCGGCAGAAAGGTGTCGAAGTCCTCGCGGGCCAACAAGTCGACGGCCTGGAAAGTCGCGGCGAACGCACTGCTCTAAAGCTGCGTGACGCGCATGGCCACGCTCGTCCGGAAATCGTCGCCGACAGCGTCGTCGCCGGGATCGGCATTCAGCCAAATGTCGACTTGGCCAAAGCAGCCGGGCTGGAAGTGGAAGATGGGATTCTCGTTGATGCTTCACTGCGCACCAGCGACCCCAATATCTACGCCGCCGGCGACGTTGCCAACTTCTATAATCCACTTCTCGACAAACGAATTCGCGTCGAACATGAGGACAACGCCAACACCATGGGCCGCCTGGCAGGGCAGGCGATGGCCGGTAAATCCGTCAACTACGATTACCTTCCCTACTTCTACTCCGATCTGTTCGACCTGGGCTACGAAGCCGTTGGCGAAACCGATGCGCGACTCGAAACCGTTGCCGACTGGAAAGCACCTAACCGCGAAGGCGTTGTCTATTACTTACGCGACGGCCGGGTGCGCGGCGTGCTCCTCTGGAACGTCTGGGAACAAGTCGACGCCGCCCGCAAACTCATCGCCGAACCGGGCCCATTTCGCGCAGAAAACCTCAAAGGGCGGCTGCCGGCGTAACTGACAAACGAACTTACAGCTTCAAACCAAATGGCTTCGGAGAGGGGGAACAGTCCCATTTTGCTCCGAAGACTCCGCAAAATTGGGACAGTCCCGGCCCCTCCTTTTGTGCCTATTGACCTGGCCGCGGCCGCACGATCACTAACAACAGCATCCCCGCCAATAATCCCAACGCCGCCGGCTCCGGCACGGACTGGACGCCCACGAACGGCGCTCCCGTATTGAACTTGAACAGCGCCGCGGTGCCGCCATCGAGCGTGAGTATTAACTGTTCCTTGCCGCCAGATACCGGCGTCAACGGTAGCTCCTCCAGCATTCCGGTGCCTGGATCGAGTTCTTGGATCGTGTCGATTCCCGCGCCGCCGAAGTCCCATTGCAGCGTGATCTGCTGCCGGCAGTCGGCAGCGCTGCCATTGGCGTCCGTCAGGCCGTTCATGACCATGAAGTAGGTCTCGCCGTTGGCGTCAGGTCCATCGAAGGATTCATCCAGAACCTTGAACCACCCGATGAGAACGTCCCCTGGGAGCCCGTTATTCTTGCTCCCCAGATTTACTGCCGCGACGGAACGCAGATATGAATCGCCCGCACCTTGCTGCCAGGCGAGCGCGTTTGCGGGAGGATTCGCGGGGTCAGCAGGAGTAACGACCGGAAAGTCGTTAGCAACTGTGGCGCCTGACGTATTCTTGTGCTGGCCTGGGAAAAGACGCACGTCGGTGGTGATCAGATGCACCAGCGACCGCCCGAGGTTCAGGCTCATCCGATTCGACTCGGCCTGCTGGTAGAACGCCGGCGTCGGATTGAAATCGCCAAACCAATTTCCATTCTCGCCATTAAAGAACTGCGCATAGATCTGATTGCCGGGCCCCGCTGAGTTATAGACAAACGAGCTTTCGAACTTCTCGCCGAACGTCCAGCCGGCGAA
>DASZZA010000648.1:0-5493 GCA_035545135.1 Lacipirellulaceae bacterium
TTTGACACGGCGCTCCGACGAGCGCGGTGAGTGAGGAAGCGTCTACGTGCCGCAATTGACGGAATCGGTGAGCCGGCTGGTGCAGGAGTTCTCGCGCTTGCCGGGAATCGGCAAGAAGACCGCGGAGCGACTGACCTACCACGTGCTGCGAGTGAGCAAGTCGGAAGCATTGGGATTGGCCGATGCGATTCGGAATGTCAAGGAAAACGTCCACTACTGCAAGGTTTGCTATAATCTGGCCGAGGGAGACCTGTGCGAGATCTGCCGTGATCCGCGCCGCGATCAAAAGCAGTTGTGCGTGGTCGAGCAGCCGCGCGATTTGATGGCCCTCGAACAAGCAGGAGCCTATCGCGGGTTGTATCACGTGCTTTTGGGGCGCGTGGCGCCACTGGAGGGCGTCGGACCTGATCAACTGACGATCGACGCACTGGTCGAAAGGGTCCGAACGGGAGCGTTTCGCGAGGTCATCATGGGAACCAATCCCACGCTGGAAGGAGACGGGACGGCGCTGTTGATTTCCAACCGCCTGGCCGAGTATGGCGTGGAAATCACGAAGCTGGCCCGGGGGATCACGACGGGCAGCGTGCTAGAATTTGCTAACAAGGAGATTTTGGCGGACGCGCTTTCGGGCCGGCAGAAGTTTTGAAGCATTGCAAGGCGGAAACAGCAGGATTTGACATCGTGCGCTGCTCGTCGGCGGGGGCCACGGGCAACAGCGGATAGACCGGGTCGCAAGGGGCCAGTCACGGCGGAGACTTTCGACGAATTACTTCGTCGCCGACTGACACATCAGCAAAAGAAGCAAGTCGCATGCGTTTGTCGTTCGGCCAAGAAATGAAGCTCGTCCAGAAGCAGATTCTGGCGCCGCGGATGATCCAGTCGATGGAGATTCTGCAGCTGCCGATCATGGAGCTGCAGGAGCGCATCGAGCAAGAGATCGCCGAGAATCCCTGCCTCGACAAGCTGGAGAACGATCCGGACCTTCCCGATGAAACCAGCGAAGAGGTCGAGAACCCTGATGCACCCACCTCGGAAGAGCGCGAGTTGGTCGTCGATGAAACGAAGAACAATCAGGAAGACTTCGAACGGCTGCTGAATCTGGGCGAGGATTGGCCCGACACGTTCGACGAGCGTCCGCGCACCTCCAGCACGCGCATGGAGGAAGAATCGAATCGCAAGCACGACGCGATCGCCAACATGGTGTCGCGGCCGCAAACGCTGCAGGACTACCTGTGCGATCAGTTGAGCTGGTTCGAACTCGACGCCGCCACGCGGCAGATGGCCGAACGAATCATCTACAGTCTGGACGCCAATGGCTGGTTGCGCGGACAACTGGAAGACCTGATCGATCCCAACGGCGGGCCGGAGCAGTTGGCCCTGGCCAAGCGCGCCTTGGCCGTCGTGCAAAAGCTCGATCCGCCGGGGATCGGTGCCCACGATTTGCGCGAATGCCTGCTGTTGCAACTGAAGCCCGGCATGCACTGCTACGAGCAGCTGCGCACCCTGATTTCCGGGCACTTGGAGGATATCGAGCACAATCGCTGGCCCGTCATCCAGCGGCGTACCGGCTATTCGATGGAATTGATTCAAGAGACGCTGCACGAGCTGCGCAAGCTGAATCCCAAGCCGGGGGCGGATTTTGGCGAAGTACCGGCGCCGACCGTCACTCCGGACGTGTTTATCGACGTCGTCGAGGGGGGGCGCTACAAGGTGCGGCTCGAGGACGGCCGCACGCCTAGCTTGTTCATCAGCCCTTATTATCGCAAGCTGCTGATGAAAGAGGACGCGACGGACGCGGAGAAGGAATGGATCAAGCGGAAGATCAACTCCGCGCAATGGCTGATCGAGTCGATCGAGCAGCGCCGCAACACGCTGACGCGCGTGGCGCAGGCCATCGTCGATCATCAAACCGAGTTCCTCAACAAAGGTCCGGAGTTCATCGAGCCTTTGAAGATGCAGCAAATCGCCGACAAGGTCGGCGTACACGTTACCACGGTCAGTCGCGCCGTGGACGACAAGTGGATCCAGACGCCGCGCGGCATCTTCCCCTTGAAGCGGTTTTTTGGCGGTGGCACCGTCAGTGCCGATGGCGAGGAAGTGGCGTGGGACGCCGTGCGGCTGAAGCTGCAAGAGATCGTCGACGGCGAGAGCAAGCAGCATCCCTACAGCGACGATGAGCTGGTCAAGGAGCTGGAGAAGCACGGCCTGTCCGTGGCGCGCCGCACCGTCACGAAGTATCGCAAGGCGATGAAGATTCCCAGCTCGCGGCAACGTCGCGATTGGACGATCACGCCGGGGAGCGCTCCGGCGCCGGGCCATGCGGACTCGCATAATGGCATGGGCGCGCAGGCCGGTGGACATGTCGAACAGCCGCACCTCGCGCGAGGTCAATTGCCAGACGACCCGGCCGATGACGAATGATTCCCGCGTGCGCGATTCCGGCTTGGAAGCTAGCGGCCTGCCCGCGGCGAATTCGGGTAGTGGGTCAGTCTGAAATCAAGATATTCGCCGAGATTGCCAGTTCTGAAAGTGCTTTGTCGCAATTTCGCGCATCTTAGGTCTGCACCTATTGTTCGTTATCTCGTCCGTTCCCTCCGCCGCATACACTGCGTCAATAAATGCATCTACGTCAGGGGGCGGATCATTCCTAATTCTCTCGTTGTCTTGGGGCGGCAAACAGAATCCCATCACAACGCACAGATCGTACAACAATGCGTCGGCGGCTTCGGGGCTTAAGTTTGTAGGTTTCATCCGCCCATTATACGCGGCGGGAAGGGGTATCCGAATTCGAGCCTGATTGCGGTTGGATCCGCCCCTGGCGCAATATGCCCTTCGGCCTCGGTACGTTTGTGCTACCAGCGCTGGTACCCTGCTGGCACAATTGCTACTAGGCGCGGGGGCCGTGGAGTACACTTGCGGTAGCTTGCTCGGGCCTGCACGTACAGGTCGAGCAAACGAGGGTGGGGGTATGGGGCCGACCGGACGGAGATTGGCAGTAATATCATGAAGTGCCCCTTCTGCCGCGTCGATAACGACCGCGTCACCGATTCCCGCGCGAGCGAAGACGGCTTTGCGATTCGCCGCCGTCGCGAGTGCGTCAACTGTCATCGCCGCTACACGACCTACGAGCGCATCGAAGAACAAGCGATCAAGGTCGTGAAGAAAGACGGCGTCCGCGTTCCCTACGAGCGCGACAAGATCAAGCGTGGCCTGGAAAAGGCGTGCTGGAAGCGGCCGATTCGAGACGATCAGATCGAAGCCGTGGTTGCGGCGATCGAATCGGACGTGTTCGCCAACTTCGAGTCCGAGGTCGACAGCCGCTATCTGGGCGAATTGGCGATGCAGCACCTGCGGCAACTGGATCAGGTCGCGTACGTGCGGTTCGCCAGCGTTTATCGCGACTTCGAAGACGTACGCGACTTCGTCGAGGAATTGCAGCCGATGTTGGACAAGACCGATCCGGCGCGCTGAAAGCTCGGCCGCATCCGCCTCTCTGCCCTACTCGGCGGTCAGCGACTCGAGTACAGCGCCCAAGCGGTACCCGGCTTGCACGACTCGATCCGTGGCAATCCGCACGCCGCCGGTCAGATATTCTTCGCTCAATCGCAAAGGTGGCGGGCCGTAGCCGTTCTCGCGTGGCTTTTGTACACGCAGATAGCCGAGCACTTCTGGCGTGTAAACCGCGGATTGTGCCAGGTTACGGCTTTCCGTGAGCCAGATCGATTCGTCGAGCTGCTGGGCGGCCGCTTCGCCGACATTGGCGCATCGTTTGTCGGCCATCAGCTCTGCGGCCCGCTGCCGGGCGGCGGCAAACGTGGTCCAGTCGCCCAGGAACTCGTCCCACAGGGCATGCAGGTTAAATCCCTGCTGCGTGGGCACCGAGTTGCCTCCTTTGTCCCCTTCGGGAAAAAGCGCGACGCTAAACATCGCCGTCGAATGCAGCGGCTGGTGCAGGTCGCCAATGTCGTGTAGCAGCCAACAGAGCCAGACAGCCGCCTCGGCTTGGTCGGCCGGAGGAGCGCCGAGTGTTTTGCGCGCCAGGCGAATGGCTTGTACCGCGTTCATGTCGCGCTGGGCCGTTGCCGGCGGATCGAGGCTCATGTTTAGCGAGAGGTTCTTTTCCAGCTCCGTGCGGTCGGCCTCGCTGAGAAACGTCGGAATATCGATGTAGTGCCAGGTCGGGTGGTTGAACTTCTCCTTTAGTTCGTCGGGCAGGCCTCGCGCCATGTCAGGCCAGATTGCCGCCTGTTGCAAGAGCCACTCGTTCTGCATGGCTGGCGATCCCGCGGCGACTTCGGCCGGCATGTGCCGCGCGAAATCTTCTTCGTACCGAGGGTGACGTTTCAAGATTGCGCCGAATTTGGCCTGTGCTTGCGGAGAGAGCTGTCGGAAGGCAATGGCCGTCACGATCTTGTGCCCTGCCTCACTCCAAGCAAACGCCTGGATCGCCGAGCCAACGATAAGAGCCGCAAATATTACCGCGATCCGGCCGGTGCGCATGAGAAAAGACTCGAGGGGCAAGTGAGACAAATCAAAAGGCAGAAAATGGACGTTGTCCCGGGCGACGACGTCAACAAAATCGCGGAACCGCCGACGAGCGATGGCGCCGCGCACCGCGAATTTAGAAGGCCATGCGATGCCGTCAAGCGGAGAGATCGATTCTCACGAAACTCTAACCGCGCTCTGACAGATCGCACATGGTGCTCTCACGGGAATCTCGTTGAAGTCTCACAGGACGTTCATGGCTTGCAAACGTGCGTCGGGTACCATCCCGCCGAACTCGCCTGTGATCTGTTTCTACAGGCGCTGCCTAGGGTGTAAGCGCTGGGCAAAGGATTCTGCTGGCTACACGGCAAGGTATTACTCTCTTAGGGAGCGCATCCATGGCCCGATCGTTCAGTCTCACCCGCGGCAAATTGGCCAAGAAATCGCAGAGCAACAACAAGCGTCGCCAGTGCATGCTGGAGCCGCTAGAGCGGCGCGAACTGTTGACAGCCTCGGGGTTTGTGAACGGTGTCGGCACCGACATCGAATTCTCCGGGCCCTTTGGCACTTTCATGCCGGTCGGCAGCGGTCCCAACTCCTACAGCGGGTTTTCTTCGTTCGGAGTGGTGGAAGTCCCGGCCGCCAGTTTCGGCTTGAATTCGGGCGTCTCGGGCGTCAACTACCTCAGCCTGAAGCTTTACAACACTGCGACCTCTGGCAAGTTTGCGCCGACCGGCGGTTCGTTCAACGTGTACTTCATTCCGAACGACACCACGTCGCTCAGCGACATGCGCTTCGGGGGGCCGACCGGTACCAAGGGGGGCACCCAGACGGATCTGGCCGCCCTGGGCACGACAACCGGCGGAGCTTCAACTCTGGGAGTTGATTCCTCGGATCTGGTCGGCACCTTCACGATCAGTTCCAACCTGCCGGCGGGTTATTCGGAGTTCGATTTCAACAGCCTGGCGAGCGGTGCGCAGGCCGGCATCGCCAGCGACATTAACAGCG
>DASZZA010000649.1:0-5531 GCA_035545135.1 Lacipirellulaceae bacterium
AGACACTTTTTCGCCTGCACAAGCGCACCGATGGATGGAAGATCGTCGGCTTTTTCGGGCAGTTGCCGTTGGGTCAAGAATAAGATTTTCGAGTTGCACAGAAAGGTTCACGCAGAGGCGCAGAATACGCCGAGTTACCGACCGAAAACCGTTGCCAATTCCTGTTCGTCGTGCGTTCGTGTAAATTAGTATGGACTTAAGTTCAAAATTACGGAGACGTGGCGTGCTGATTTCTCCGCGTTATCCGCGCTTCTGCATGAGACGATCGCGAAATGAAACACGAGCTATGTGGTCGACAGTTAATTGACGGCTGCTGGACGTCGGCTGGCAACGAGACGTTCGACGCGACCAATCCGGCAAACGGGGAAAAACTTGTACCGCACTTTGCCGAGGCGACCAGCGGCGAGGTAAGCGCGGCGCTCGCGGCGGCCCACGACGCGTTTCTCGCCGTAAGAGAATTCGATCCGCGCTGGCCGGCTGACCTATTGGACGCGACCGCGACGCAGATCGAAGCACTGGGCGACGAGCTGCTGGTGCGCGGCGAACTAGAAACTGCTTTGCCGCGGGCGAGGCTGACGGGCGAACGAGCACGCACCTGCGGACAGCTCCGCATGTTCGCGAAGATTGTCCGCGAGGGCTCGTGGGTCGAGGCCGTGATCGACCTGGCGGATCCGAAACGTGAGCCGCTGCCCAAGCCGGATCTTCGCCGGATGTTCGTGCCGCGCGGGCCGGTTGTCGTCTTTGGGGCGAGCAATTTTCCGTTCGCGTTCGGTGCGTGCGGGGGCGACACCGCCTCGGCAGTCGCTGCCGGAAACCCGGTGGTTATTAAAGGGCATCCAAGTCATCCGGGCACCAGCGAACTTTTTGCCGCTGCTGTGGCGGCAGCCGTTCGGGAATGCAAATTACCCGCGGGGATGTTTGCCCTGTTGCAGGGCTGCCGGCACGAACTTAGCGCGCAACTCGTGCAGCATCCCCAAACGCAAGCGGTCGGATTTACCGGCTCGCTCCGCGCGGGGCGGACCCTCTTCGATTTGGCATCGCGGCGCGAGTCGCCTATTCCGGTGTACGCGGAAATGGGAAGCGTAAATCCCGTCGTCATACTTCCGGCGGCAATCAAGGAACGCGCCGATTCGATCGCCAAGGATTTGGCGGCGTCGGCGCTGCTCGGCGGAGGCCAGTTTTGCACCAAGCCGGGCGTCGTTCTGTTGGTGGGCGATGCCGAGCGTCGGCTGATCCAGGCACTGACACAGATCGTGCAAGCGGCGCCCCAAGTGACAATGTTGAACGGACCGCTGCGCGACTCGTTTACCGCGCGCACGGCTTCACTCTCGAAATTGAACGGTGTGAAATCGGTCGTTTCCGGCAACGCTTCGGGCGCAGCGGGAATGTCGCCGTCGCTGTTTGAGACAACAGCCGACACATTCTTGCGAGAACCGTCGCTGCACGAGGAAGCGTTTGGCCCAGGCGTGATTGCGGTCGAATGCGAAAGCGACGAACAGGCACTGGCGTGCGTCCGGTCATTGGGCGGCAATCTTACCGGCACGGTCCATGTCGGTAACGGCGAGGACCAATCGCGGGCAGCGCGCGTCGTGCGAGCGCTGGAAGCCAATGTCGGCCGCGTGATCGTCAACGGTTATCCGACCGGGGTGGAGGTCGGCAACGCGATCGTGCATGGCGGACCCTACCCGGCAACCACCGACGCCGGCACAACTTCGGTCGGTTCCGCGGCCATTCGGCGCTTCGTGCGGCCGGTCGCCTACCAGAACATGCCGCAGAATCTTCTCCCGCTAGCGCTGCGCGACGACAACCCATTGGGGATCTCGCGGCTGGTGGATGGCGAGTGGACGGCCCGGGCGATCGAGAGCCAGGCGCAATGAACGACCCCGCAACTCTCAACGCCATCGACTACATCGTCTTCTTCGTTTACATGGCGCTGACAGTCGCGCTCGGTTTCGCCGTTTCTCGCGGCGCCCGCAGCAAACCGCAGGACTATTTTCTCGGCGAAAAGAAGCTGCCGTGGTACGTCATCGGCACGTCGATGGTCTCCAGCGATATCAGCAGCGAGACATTCATCGCCAATGTCGGCATCGCGTACGTGTACGGCATCGTCGCGGGGACGACCGGCTGGAACGCCTGGATCATTTACACCATCTTCCTGTTTGTGTTCCTGCCGTACTACGTGCGCACCGGCTTGTACACAATGCCGGAGTTTCTCGAACGCCGGTACAACGCGACGTGCCGATACCTGTACGCTTTCTCGCTCGTTGTCGGATACATTGCGACGCTGCTTGCCGGTTCGCTCTATGCGGGCGGTCTGGCGATCGACAGCATGTTCCACGTGCAGATGACCGGCAATCACAACACGAACATCGTGCTGGGCATCATCTTTTTCGCTGTGGTCACTGGCACGTATACAATTTACGGCGGGCTAAAATCATCGGCATGGACGGACTTCCTGCAGATGATGGTGATGCTCGTCGCCGGCATTCTGCTGCCGGTTCTTGCGCTGCACAAAACGGGTGGACTGTTCACGCTGGCCCGTGAATATCCGCAAAAGTTCCAAATGTTTCTTCCGGCCACGAATAAGCAATTCCCGTGGACCGGTGTCGTGACCGGATTTCTTACGGTCGGGTTGTGGTACACCTGCGCGAGCCAGCATATCGTGCAGCGCGTGCTGGCGGCGAAGGACGAATGGCACGCGCGGATGGGAGTCGTCAGCGCCGGCTTTTTGCGCATCCTGACGCCGCTGTTCTTTGTGATACCGGGAATTGCCGCTTACAAGCTGTTTCCGCAATTGGAGGCGGCACATCAACAGGATCAGGCCTATCTTCTGCTCGTGCAGACGCTCATCCCAACCGGCCTCAAGGGCTTAATACTCGCGGGGATGGCGGCAGCGCTGATGTCGACACTGTCGACCGTACTTAACTCGACCTCGACGTTGCTCACGATCGACATCTATAAAAAACTGCTGCGCCCGAACGCGGGCGACCGTGAACAAGTCGTGTTTGGCATGGCGACGGGTGTCGTGGCACTGATGATCAGCGTGTTTATCGCGTTTTGGTATATGAAAAGCCCGGAAGCCCTGTTTCGATTGGTGCAGCGGATCTTCTTTTGGATTGCTCCACCGTTTTCGGTGGTTTTCTTACTCGGACTCCTATGGCGACGCGCAACGGCGCCGGCGGCAGTAGCGGCGATATTCAGCGGGTTTATTTTCAGGATGGTCGTCGAGTGGATCATTTGGCCGCGGCTGACGGCGCTCCGCGCCTACCAGGCCGCATATCAGCATGGCGCATTGATTACATGGCTCTTTTGCATCGTTGTAATGGTGATCGTCTCGCTGATGACGACGGCACCAAACACCGAACACACGAAGGGAATTATTTGGAACCGAAGCTATCTGCACCTGCCCCCGGAGCAACGAAAACGTTACCGTGGATGGAAGAACTACGTGTTCTGGTGGCTTTTATTCGTGGCGATTGTGCTCGGCATTTATGGATATTTCTTGTGGTTTAGCCTATCGCGCCCGTAAACGGGAGACGAAATGATACTTCCATTGATGCGCATCCAACATCCAACAACTCACAGCCAAATTCCACGCTCGAACCCATGCTCCTCAAACACCTAACCTGGCCCGAAGTGAAGTCGCTCGACTTCGATAAACTCGTTGTACTGTTTCCCACCGGTTCGTTCGAACAGCACGGTCCGCATCTGCCGTTTACGACCGATACCGACATCGTATCTGCCATCGCTGAAGCAATCGAGCAGCGAATGACCGATCGGGTAATGCTGCTCCCCACACTTTGGCCCGGGCTGTCGACCCACCACATGCACTTTCCAGGAACAATGGATGTGCCGCAGGCAGTCTACATTCAGCTTGTCACCGAGCTAGGCAAGTCCATGACCAACATGGGCGCGAAGAAAGTGTTTATTCTTAACGGCCATGGCGGAAACGATACGCCGCTGCGCGCGGCACTGCGCGAGTTGAAGTCGGCCGTGCCCCAGACGCGGTTTGTGTTCGCCTCCTATTGGACGTTAGCGGCGAAAACATTGCGCGAGGTCCGCGAGTCGGAGATGGGCGGCATGGGGCACGCCTGCGAGATGGAGACTTCCGTTATGCTGCATTTGCACCCGAATCGCGTGCATTTGGAGCGGGCCGTGCGCGGCGGTCCGCCGCATTCCGACCCCTATCGCAAAGCGGATATGCAGCTCGGCCGGCCGGTGTTTTTTGTCAACGAGTTTCATGAGGTAACCGAAAGCGGTGTCGTCGGCCATCCGGATTTGGCGTCTGCGGAAAAAGGAAAGCGATTTTTTGACGGCATCGTTGCGGAAGTTACCACGTTCGTCGAACATTTTCTAACGTGGTAGTCGGAAGCGGCGCGATCTGTTCCACGCCCCCATTTAGTCCCCGGCCAATGACCGGGGGCTAAATTGACCCGGGCTAAGTAAATGCTTGGCGACAACTCTGCGATCATGAAGATTACTCGCATCGAAACAATTCCGATCCGTGTGCCGATCAAGCCGGAACTCGTCATCCGTGGCGGGCGCGGCTTATTCCATTCGGTCTCGCCGTTTCTGCTTGTGAAAATCCACACGGACGATGGAATCATCGGCGTCGGTGAAGCATCGTGCACACCGCGATGGAGTGGCGAGGACCAGGTTACCGCTGCTCATTTCGTCAATGCGTATTTCGCGCCGCTCCTGGTTGGCGAAGAGGTAGATGAAGTTTCGCGGCTAAACACAAAGTTCGCCGCCGCCGTCGCGGGAAATTACTTCACTAAATCGGCTGTTGAAATGGCGCTGTGGGATCTTCTCGGCAAAGCGAAAGGCAAACCCGTGTGGCAGATAGCAGGGGGCAGGGAGCAGGGGGCAGGGCGATCGAATCCACACGCCTCGCTCCTCGCCGGACATCCTCCGGGTGGCTCTTCGCCGCTCGCTGTGCCAACCAAGTGGTCGGTCTCGGGAGTGGAGCCTGCGAAAGCTGCGAACATTGCCAAGTGGGCCGTTGCGCAGGGGTTCAAAAAGATGAAGGTCAAAGTTGGTATTGATCCAATCGAGGATCTAGCGCGCGTGCAGGCAGTGCGCGCGGCGGTCGGGCCGGACGTGAAACTGGGAATCGATGCCAACGGCGGCTGGAAGACAACGCAGGTGGCGATCGACACGATCAACCGCATTTACAACGAGTGCCACATCTATTTTGCCGAACAACCGCTGACGCCTGGCGACCACAACGCGCTGGCCGAGGTGCGGCGAAACGTGAGCGTGCCAATCGTCGCGGATGAAAGCCTGTACACCCTCGACGACGCCAAGATGCTCGCACGCGCAGATGCGGCCGACGTATTTTCGATTTACGTGGGCAAAGCGGGCGGTATTGGTCCGGCCCGCGCTATCGCGGAATTCGCACACTCGGTCGGCATCAAATGCACGATCGGCAGTAATCTGGAACTGGGCGTCGGCAGCGCGGCGATGGTTCATCTGGCTCTGAGCGCGCCCGCCATTGACGCGGATGCCTACCCATGCGATATCATCGGCCC
>DASZZA010000650.1:0-1985 GCA_035545135.1 Lacipirellulaceae bacterium
TAGGGGTCACAGGTTCGATCCCTGTCGCACCCACCATCCGCTCGACAAACGGCGAGACATATTGAGGCGTTCGAGCGCATGTCACTGAACGTTGAGGCCTTGGCACTCCCCGATGTGAAGCTTCTTTGCGTCAAGAAATTCAACGACGCACGGGGTTTTTTTTCCGAAACTTACAACCGGAAGGCCTTTGCCGATTCCGGTGTTTCATCCGAATTCGTCCAAGACAATCATTCGCTTTCCGTGCGTGCCGGCACCATTCGCGGGCTCCATGCACAACGCGAACCGTTCGCGCAAGCCAAGCTGGTGCGTGTCGTCCGTGGGCGAATCTGGGACGTCGCGGTCGATATTCGCCCGAATTCTGCGACCTTCGGGCGTTGGGTGGCGGCTGAGATTTCTGCGCAGGCGTTCAATCAGATTTTCATTCCGACCGGCTTTCTGCATGGGTTTTGCACGCTCGAGCCCGACACCGAGGTGCAATACAAGGTTTCCAACTTCTATTCGGTGCAGCACGAGTTCGGTGTTCGATGGAACGATCGCGAACTCCAAGTGAACTGGCCGGTCACGGACGATAGAGCAGTTTTGTCCGATCGGGATCGCGAGCTTCCGTCGTTCAAGGAGGCGTGCGCTGCTGATTTGGTGGCTGACAAATAACCAGATGTGGGTCGGCGGGGGTGCCGGCTCTGTCGGGTCGGCGGTGTGACAGGGCGTCGATGACTTGATGAGATCGGTTCGAGCATGAAAGGCATTATTCTCGCGGGTGGCATAGGAAGCCGCCTTTATCCGTCGACGATGACGATCTCGAAGCAGCTTCTTCCGGTCTACGACAAGCCGATGATCTACTACCCGCTGTCGACGCTCATGCTCGCCGGCATCCGGGACATTCTCCTTATCTCCACGCCAGAGCACCTCGATCTGTTCAAGACGTTATTGGGCGACGGGACGAAGTTCGGCATCCGCTTGGAATATGCTGCCCAACCCAAGCCCCGCGGAATCGCCGATGCATTCCTGATCGGCCGGACCTTCATCGGGTCCGACAATGTTGCATTGATTCTCGGTGACAACATCTTCTTCGGCCACGGATTGCAGAGACTGATGCTGCCTGCTGTGCTGCGTCGGCAGGGCGCAACGGTGTTCGCGTATAGTGTCAGCGATCCCGAGCGGTACGGCGTTGTCGAGCTTGACGACAAGTTCATGGCGCTCTCGCTCGAAGAGAAGCCGAAAGATCCGAAATCGTCTTATGCAGTCACCGGCCTTTATTTCTATGACAACCGTGTCGTCGACATTGCCGCCGGCATAAAGCCATCGGCGCGCAACGAGCTTGAGATCACCGACGTGAACCGTAAGTACCTCGCCGCTGGCGAACTCCACGTTGAGCTTGTGGGGCGCGGCTTTGCGTGGCTCGACACCGGTACCCATCAGGCGTTGCTGGAAGCGAGCGAATTCGTGCAGATTCTCGAACAACGACAAGGTTTGCGCATTTGCTGCCCCGAGGAGATCGCGTTGGTGCAGGGGTTCATTAAACCGCGCGAATTCCTCGCGACCGTGCGCGAGTATCCAGTTTCGCCATATCAGCAATATCTGTTGCAGACCTGCGACCGGTTTGTTGCGGCCGCTGAGGCGGCAGGCCGCCGAAAATGAACCCTGTGCAGGCCACAGCAAAGGGCCGGTAATAGCCACGTCGCGGGCATACGTTGACAGGCCCGCCTCAACTGCTAAGAACCCCCGCAAATCCGATCATTTCAGTGTTCCGAGCCGTCCATGAAAGTCCGTAACTCATTGAAATCGTTGCGCGGTCGTCACCGCGACAACCGTCTGGTGCGCCGCAAGGGCCGCCTCTACATCATCA
This sequence comes from Lacipirellulaceae bacterium, assembly GCA_035545135.1. Classification (GTDB taxonomy): domain Bacteria; phylum Planctomycetota; class Planctomycetia; order Pirellulales; family Lacipirellulaceae; genus JABDGM01. The sequence goes on from DASZZA010000650.1 coordinate 1,847, forward strand.
ACAAGACGCAGCGGCGCTTCAAAGCCCGCCAAGGTTGATCCAAGCGCTAAGTTTCCTCGCGCAGTTTTGAGCCCGGTCGCGCCTTTGTTTGGCCCGCGGCCGGGTTTAATGTTTTGCCATGCGCTGGCGATTCACTCTG
>DASZZA010000651.1:0-2673 GCA_035545135.1 Lacipirellulaceae bacterium
ATGCATTCGCGCGAGGTTTCGCGTGCACCCCAACCCTTGCCACACCGGACGTCCAACGTGTCTTCGGCCCATGCCAGTCGACTTCCAATATAGGACTTCCAGATACTACCCGCCGGAAGATGTTCGGGCTCGAGTTCGACATCCACGATGATGGCGGGCATACCCCGCAGGGCACGCATTCGTTGCGTAAAGCGGGCCAAAACCTCGCGCCCGGCGCCGAGTAGTCGGCCGCGACTCACGATCTCACCGATCAGCGCGTCGCTGCGGGCAACTTTTATTCTGTCCGCAACCATGTGCGTCTCCGCCGCGCTGTCCCCTGTTAGGTGGTGGAAGACCAAGCGCTGCGAAACACGAGTGTTCCGGTCGCGGTGCCTTCGCAGCGACTGGATGCCGCCTGTTTTTTTGCTCACCGTCAATTCCATCCATTCGTTGCGTAAAGTAACGCCTTCGGCGAGCGTCACCGGGGGAGCAGCGGCGGCCGAGGCGAGCGTGGCGAAACCGCATCCGGGCACATCGGGTAGATAGAGCAATTCGAATGCGTCGTGATCTGGGCCTGACTCATCGAATTCCAGCGGATGTGCCCCAATGATTTGCGTATGCGCGGAATTCCATGGATTGATAACCACGATATTCGCAGCCGCCGTATCGCTTGCATTCACGACTGTGAATCCCGCGGTCGCTGCCAGACCCCCGCCGATTTGCTGCTGTACGTTTCGCACATCATATCGATATGACTTGACGCGGGCAGATATTGCATTCTCACCGGCCTCGACATCAGAGTGATTGGCATATTCGCGTGGTGAGAAATTTGTCCACGCATCCGGCTCGCGAGTTTCGCGAAAGTACGCACCGAGCGTGATTAGCTTGCCGAGGACCGGACCGTAACGGGACGCATGGCGAAGATCGTCGAAGGACTCGCACGCGGCACCTGGCCAACCGGCTAAAAGGACGGTCGCCACGTGGTCGTGCGCAATTGTATCGCCGATGTGCTCGGCCAGCTTGAGCCATGTCTCGGGACGCGAGACGTCGAGCGGTGTCGCCGAAAGTGCCTCAATGGTCCCTCCCGCGCCCTCGCCCCAATTGGTCTTTCGCTGGTCGGCTCGTGGCAAGCGACGACCATCAAATGCCGCGTGCAAAGCACCAAGAAAGCCCAAGTTTTTTAGCACGGCTGGCAATAGCGGCGAGAACGCGGCATCGAACTGACCGAACACTTCAAATTCGCGATCCAAATGTTGCCGCGCGACCTGGTTTCCGTGCGTGAGCTCTCGCAGGAGCCCCTCCGGCGACAGATCGGCTGTAGTGCTGCCGCTGTACTTTCCGCCTACGATGCATGCTGTTCCGGCCTCAAGCGCACGGCGTAGCACGATAAGAGTCTCGGGATGCTCGCGCGATATCTCTTCGATTTGCTCACCATTCACAAGCAAATTCGTCGGCGAACTTGACGCTAGTTTTTGCCGCAGCGCTTCGCCCGACGTTGTCTTCGCGAACAGCGTGAGGTCGACCACATAGAAATCGACCGAATAGACATGGCTCCGCGCGTCGGACAGCAAGTCGAATGCACGCGCGAGTTCGTCGCGCTCCACAACGCGGTTTCCCGCGACGGCTGCGTTCGCCGCGGCGACCACGGCGCTTGTAAATTGTTCTTCATCGAGAACACTCGAATAGCGCAATGCACGCGTCAGCAGTTCCACTTGCAGGTGGGCGTATCCAAGAGCAAGGAAATCGGCAACGCTTGCCGTCGGCACGCTGTCTCCGGTGATTCTCGCCGCACCCAGCAATTCGGCAATCACATGTTGGCGCGATCCGGCGGCCTCCACCGGTCGCGGGTTGCGCGGCGAGGTCGAACGCAGCAAGTCACACCAATCGGCCGCCATTCGGTCGCGGCTCACCAGTGGCACCAAAATCAACTCGCCCTCGAACTTTGCCGGGTCCGGCAGTTCTTCGGCTGAGAGGTGGCGCGGCAGCCCCTGAACGGCGTGAATTAGCGAGGGGTGCCAAAGCGCGGTCATCGCGGACAGCAGGTTTGCGGCCAGTTCATCGGCAAGATGGGTCGGAAAGTCGTCGAACCCGCGGCATGGCAAAATTATCGATGCGTGGCGTATCGTCATAGCCGTAACATCATAGTTGACAGTATTTTAAGACGAAAGTCGCCCCCTGGTTTGGAACGACGTCCAGTTCACCTTTCAGCTGCAATATTCTGCGCTAATCCGGGAGAAAAATACATTGCCTCGCCGACTTGCTACCCAAGCTGAGAAGCACGAGTAAAATGGAAAATGCGAACACGCCTCCGCAGGGAGCGGTGTCGTCCACAGCATTCGCGTCTATTTATAACGCCTTATAGATTCATTCGTTGCGACGTGCTTTGGCAATCAGCCATTGCCGCCGAATGGATGCTGGCTTGCTGGGAAGTCCACGCATACATTTTCAGCAGTTGAGGCCCGCCGTCAGTACCGCGAGCAGAGCGGTACCGTCGTCGCGGTTAGGAATAGAGGTTCTTATCTATGGCGAAGAGTGACGCCGTTTGGGGTATCGATATCGGCCAGTGTGCGCTGAAGGCTCTGCGCTGCCGGCCGCACGAAAAAGACGACAAGCGGATGGTCGTCGAAGCCTTCGACTACATCGAATACCCGAAAATCCTCACCCAACCGGAAGCAAATCGCGATGAACTGATTC
>DASZZA010000652.1:0-2485 GCA_035545135.1 Lacipirellulaceae bacterium
TCGATGCGAGGGGAAGGGCCGCAAGCAGCGTTGCACGCCTATCCGCCGCGACAGCCTAAAAACGCTCGAAGCGTGGTGCAAAGAACGGGCAGGCTCACCTCTCGATCCAGTGTTTCCGAGTATCAGGGGCGACAAGTTGAGTCGCGATGCGCTCGAACGCATCGTCGGAAAATACGTTCACATCGCAGCAGCACAATGCGCTTCGCTCAAGAGCAAGAGAGTGAGCCCCCACGTCTTGCGCCATAGCACGGCAATGGAGCTACTTCAAAACGGCGTTGATCGGACAGTTATCGCCCTATGGCTTGGCCATGAATCCGTTAAACGACACAGATGTACATGCATGCCGATCTTCGCCTGAAAGAGCAAGCACTCGCTCGCGTGAACTCGAACCAATCTAAACCCGGTCGATTCCGCCCAGCAGACGAATTACTCGCCTTCCTTGAATCACTTTGATTATGCCGACCACGCTGCGTCGATTCCTGCTAATCTCGCAACATACTGGAATCGACGCGGCATAATCCTTCTCTCGGCATTATGCGCAAATTCATGTGCCTTGGTCGATACATACGCTTCGGGAGATTTGAATTGCCCGAAAGGAGGCATTTGAATGAAGTCGCCCTCTGGCGAATAGAACGCGCGATCGCCGCCGTGCTTGACCACGGCAGGAAGACTCGCAAAGAACCGATCCGCATATCCAGCCGCATGGATTCTGGCAACTGCTCGGCGAGTTTGGGAACATAAGCCTGCTAGGTCTCGTCGGGCGGCCGAAGGTAACAGGGTACGATCAAAAAGACTTGCTGTCCGTAGAACAGTAGCCCCATACCGACAGGATCGAAGAACCTTGGTCAAGAATCAGATCGGAATCGTAACAAAGGCCGCAGCGTCATCTCCTATCACCGGGATGATGAAGTCGATCTCACTACTCACCCGACGTGAAATGCTGGAACTGACCGGCGTGACCGGACTCGCCACTTTCACCGGTGTCGCTTCAGATGCGGTCGCGCAGACCGCGCCAAAGCGGCCGCGCATTGCCTGCCTCGTCAGTTATTGGGGTCGTCCGACCTCGCATGCGGACTGGATCGTAAATAAGCTGATAGACGGTTATTGGTGGAAGGGCGCATACACTCCTTCGCAAGTTGAGGTGGTGTCCGTGTACATCAATCAGCTTGGTACAAGCCTGTTAGGGCAGAAAGTTTGCAAAGCGAAAAATATTCCCATCTTTAAAACAGTAGGGGAAGCCGTCACGCTTGGCGGCAGGGAACTTGCTGTGGACGGTGTTGTCATCGTCGCAGAGCACGGGAACTATCGAACCGATCTCAAGGGGCACTGGCTCCTGCCGCGCTGGTGGATCTATCACCAGGTCATTCAGGTTTTCGAGCAGAGCAAACGCTCAGTGCCTGTCTTTAACGACAAGCATCTATCCTACAACTGGGACGAAGCCAAGTGGATGTTCGACAAATCGCGTGAACTGAACTTTCCCTTGACCGGCGGGTCCTCCATACCGACCTACTTCCGCAAGCCCGAGATCGAACTCGCGATCGATACCCCCATCAAGAACTCCATCGTGGTTGGAGACACTGCAGATGAGGGAGCCATCTTCCATTGCATCGACGTTCTCCAGGCCTTTGTTGATCGCCGAAACGGCGGTGAGACGGGTGTCAAGGCGGTGCAGTCTATCCGCGGACCCGAAACATGGGCGTGGGTCGAACGTAATGGCTGGGCCGGTAACCTGCTCGAAGCAGTGCGGGAAAAATTCGACCTGAAGCCGGGACATTTTCAGGAGGCCGGAAGCCAAACGTCTGCGTCGTAGAGTACAACGACGGAAGCAAGGCGGCCGTCATTTCGGGCTCGGGTGTGGGCTGGACTTACGCCGGCGATATCGAAGGGCAGAAAGATCCGACAATGGTTTCGATGCTTGGCTTTCCCGGCCCCATCTCGCAATACCACGCTGCGAACGCCTACGAGCACTGGATTATCCAAATGATGCTGACGGGAAAAGAACCGTTCAACACGGAGCGGTTGCTTCTATCCACCGGTATCGTCAATAACTATATGGAATCGAATTGGGAGAACGGGCGTTACTCTGCAGTCGGACGCCGCATCGAGACGGCGTTCCTGAACATAAAGTATCGCTCAACACACGGGCCACTCTTCGAATCTGGGCCGAGGCCGCCGAATACTCCTTACATCCGCGGTTTCGTGTCGTAAGCGCTGGTTCCTGGAGGCTTAGGTTTCCCCCATTTTCCGCTTAGTCCCCGATAGGGCGCTAACGACTTCCCGGGAGTAATCGCCGGAAGCCCGTCGCCCCTGGAGCACCTGCGTGGCAGGCAGGTGGGCGATACTGATAGAGGCGATAGGAATCAGGCGGCGGAATCCTACCGGCACTCACAGAACCCACACTTGTTTCTCGCAAGGCCCATGCAACCAGGGCGAAGCGCTAAAACGCTTTTACTCGCCGGGGTGTTTCACGAACCCGTCGGAACAT
>DASZZA010000653.1:0-12076 GCA_035545135.1 Lacipirellulaceae bacterium
CCGGCATTGCCCTATTTTCCGCCCCGATGCGAATTGCTCATGTTACGCCCGCGGTGCTCTTCGGGGCGCTACTCTTGATTTCAGTGGCGTGCGTCGTGACTCGCGCGGCCGACACGGCGATCAGTTTGCCGCACAACCCCCCATCGAAAGCATATTTAGCCGGCGCCTGTGATCCCGGTACATGTAACGAAGCGGCGGCCTCACCGAGGCCAGCTACAAACTCTACGAGAGTCCTGGTCTTGCGAGACGGCGGTGTGCTTGCCGGACAGATAACGCGCGTTGCCCATTGGTACGTGGTTTCGCGCGATGGCGGACAAATCCAAGTCGAAATGTCGCGCGTCGTCTTCGCATGCGGATCGCTCGAGGAAGCCTACGAGCTCCAACGGAAACAATTGAACAACCAGAACGCCGACCCACATTTAGCGCTGGCCGCCTGGTGTTTGCGGTTCAATCTACTTGCTGACGCCGGCCGCGAGTTGTCCGAAGCTCGTCGTATCGATCCCAACCAGCCGCGCCTGACATTACTCGAGCGCCGACTCGAGACGATGAGTAAAAGCAGTTCCAAAACCCGTCTTAGGGCGGGCAAAGCTCCTGCTGAGCCGCGTTTGGCGACGCTTTCGGCTCGGCAGGAGGTTCGCTCTGCCAGTTTTGAAATTGCTTCTAGCGAGCCCGCGGACAGCCGTCAAACGGTTGTTAATGCGAAAACGTCGACGCGATCACCCAAGCCGTCGCCCACGTCCGCAGAGATTCCGACCGACTTGCCCGACGGCGTCATCGAGCGCTTCACGCGAAAGGTGCAGCCCGTTTTGGTGAACGATTGCACGACATCGGGTTGCCATCAACGGGGCAGCGCACAGTCGTTTCAGCTCGACCGAGCTATCTTGCGAGGCGAGTCGAACCGACGAACGACGATGTACAATCTGCAGGCGGCGCTGGCGCTGGTGAATCGCCAACATCCGGAGAAAAGTCCGCTGCTTACGATACCGCGAACGCCCCATGGCGGCATGAGTGCCCCTATTTTCGGTCCGCGTCAAGAACAGGCGTATCAGCACTTGATCGATTGGGTTGCGCTCGTCGCGCCGCCGGCCCATCCAAGAAAAGATGATGCGACGCCTGCGAAGGACCAGACCCTTGGGTCAGCGCCACCAGAGAAGCACATGGCAGGGACACTCCCGCCGCTTCACCCGGCTGTGAATGCCGGTCACAGTTTTCCCGTCGAACATTTATCGGCCGGTAAACACGCGCTAAAAACTCGGCCGGCGCAAGTGAATTCAGCATCGCTGTTCAACGAGGCTACGACAATCGACGACGCGCAATTCACGCTACGGCCGCCTCACCAATTAAAATATGGCGCTCGGTTAGAATCCTGGGCGCCGCGGGACCCGTTCGATCCAGAGATATTCAATCGCCAGTTGCAATCACAAAAAGCTCAAATACCAGCACAGGCCGATCAAACTACTGCTGCGGAAAAACATTAGCCGGCGCTGCTGGGCTCGTGCTGGGCGGCTGACTATTTTGCTGCGGATTGTACTGTGGTTGATTGTTTTGCGGTGGACTGATCTGTGGGGCCGCTTTTTGCGGCGTCGTCACGTTCGCGCCGCTCGCATAGCCGATCGGAGAAGGGCACGTCGCCAGGTAACCGTATGGGTCTTGGCAGCCACAATTACCGCAGTCGCCGCAATCCGCGCCGGAACAGCCACACTGGCAGTCGGCCACCGGCGGATCGCAATCGTGGCAGCTCGAACAGCTTCGGCAGCCGCCAGCCGAAAGAAGAGCGAGGCTTACTAATCCGGCGAGAACGAACGTGTATCGCAGCATCGGTGGGCACCCTTGGAGAGACGAGCCATCAGCCTCAGGCGTCCATAAATAGATATGGAGCGACCGCGACCATACGAACGAGAGCATCGGTCGATCGCTGACCGGCGGATTAGGGAAAACAGGGCGGGCGTGCCAGTTACCACGGTACGATCAGCAAGCGATGCTGGCGCGAAGCTGAACTAGGCGATGTGCAGCGTCTGGCGAATCCGCGGATCGTCCAGCGTATCGGCGATGAACTGCACGCTGGCGAAGTTATGACTGCGCGTGTGGCGGTTCGGCACGGCCACGGCGAACGTTTGCGCGGCGACCGCCGCGCGGCAGCCGTTGGCGCTATCTTCAAGCACCATAATTTGCTCGGGAGCAAGCCCGAGCCGTTTCGCCGCCAACAGGTAGATTTCCGGGTCTGGCTTCCCTCGATGAATATCCTCCGCGGTAAGGATAAAGCCAAACCGATGCCTGAGGTTCAGGCGTGAGAGCACATGGTCGGCATACTGGCGCGTTCCGCTGGTTGCGACGGCGATCGGAATTCCGACCGCGTGCAAATCGTCGACCAGTTCGGCCACGCCCGGCATCGGCGCCAGCGACGTGGCCATCAGTTTTTGCAGCATGTCGCTACATTCGCACATCAGATCTTCGAGCGCATCGGGCAACGAATGGCAGTCGATCATGATCCGCAGCGAATCGACAACGGGCCGGCCCATGATTTTCTCGCGCAGCTCCGCATCATAGGTTTTGCCGCGGCGACGAAGCACCGTTTCGCCGGCTTGTTCGTACAAGTCCTCCGTGTTGGCGATTAAACCGTCTAGGTCGAAAACAACCGCGCGGGGAATCGGACCGACCTGGTTCGCATCAGGTTGTGTCACTCAGGCATCTCCAATAGAAATCGTAGCACGCCCGCCAGTTCACTTAGGATATTACACGTCGCACCCCAAACGCGCGTTGAGCCCACACGAAAGCACGGTGCGTGAAACACCAGCGGTCCACGTTCTATCGTGAGCCGGCCCATGGTTTTCGCGTCGAGCAGCACATCCAGGGGCAATTCGACGACGGATTGAACTTCGTGATCGTGCGGCAGCCAGATTATATCGGGTTCAAGACTCGCGGCGACCCACGGCGTCACCAAGAAATCGCTGGCAAAAACGTAGCAATCAGCAAGTCGGCCGACGATGCCGGCCCGTCCTGTGAATCCGAGCTCTTCCTCTACTTCACGCAGCGCCGCTTGCACGGACGGCTCGCCGATTTCTACCGCGCCGCCTGGCAGGCTGATCTGACCCGCATGGCGTGTGAGGGTCGTCGGCCGCTCGGTGAGCGGCAAATGCCACCGGCCGGCGCGACGGAACAACAATAATATCACGGCGGCCGCCCGTGCCGTTATTGGCGCGGGCCCGGCGTGCCGACCGTAACTCAACTCGGGCGACATGCGAATCGGCTGCGAGCTGCCCCGATACCCGCCCCGCAATGCGCGCTCGATTCGTTGCGGAAGGTCATCGCCCTTTACGAGCGCTTCGATCTTCGATCCGATAGACGACATACTCCTCGTTCCAATAAGCGATCGGCAGCGACAGCAATTCACCACGGTCCATCAACACGTACGACGCATGATACTTGTGGGCCAGTTCCCGCACACGTTCGGTGCCCAAGCCGCCGATCGAATCGAGCGCCTGTTCGATCCCCCCATATTCGGTGTAGTAGATGTCTTTGATCCGCTCGTACCATCTGACCATGTCCGGCGCATCCTGCGGAATATCCTTCCAATTGGCGACCTCCGGCCGGCCGGTACGCCACTTGAACGACTGATTCAGCCGCGGTGTGAGGAACAGTGCGTCGCGCGGCGTATTCGTGGCCACCCAATGGCAGACATTCACCCAGTCGGCAAAGTCGGTTATTTTCCTGTCGGCCGGCGGCGTTGGGTCTTGAATACGGGTCCAGGCGGTCGTTGCGAGGAGCCAAACACAAAGGAGCAGGGAACAAGCCAGCAACGCTGGAGCCCAGCGACGATGCCGCTGCACGCCGACGGCAATTACGACTGTCGTCAGCAAAGCGACCGCCATTGGCGCCGCGAAATCGGTCAAGCGAAACCAATAGTCTTTCAATAGCTTGGCCGCAAGCGTGGGCTGGTTCCACAGAATCAACTCAATCGACAATCCAGCACACGCCAGCAGCACCGCTCCCCACGCGAAGAGCGTTATCGATCGGCACGGCCTTGAGGCCGAAACCCGCGACTGTGCTCCGAGGCGTTTGACGATGAGCATGAGCGCAAATAGCATCGCCAACAATCCGGCATGCCGCAGGAGACGCGCCACGATTTCCGGACCTGGCAACGTCAGAATCGACAGATGATGCGGCAACCGCTCAAAGACATAAATGCAGTTAGCCTCGGCCACCAAGTCGGGCGGATCATGCCAGGTCAGCGACAAAGCGGGCGCCAAACCGACGATTGCCAACAAACCGCCAACGACAATTCCAGGCGCCAGCGAAAGGAAGTTTTGCTCGCGACGACCGTCGAGAAACCAGATTCCAGCGCATATGAGCCCGCTCCATCCGCCGACGATCGGATGAAACGCCATTGCGGCGCCGAGCGAAATAATCACGAGATTCCAGTGACGATCGACTAATTCCTTCAGTGCCAAGAGTACGAAAGCATATGCGAAGCACTTGGCCTCGACGCCCCCCACGACCCATTCGCCCGCGAGTTGCATGTAGTTGTTCAGTGCAAGAAAAAGTGCGGCCGAAAATACCGCCGCCAACGGCCGAGGCACGAGCCGCCAACTGAGGCGCTGCCATGCCCAAGCGATCAGAACCCACGCGGCGATCCGGCCAACCCAAGACGTCGCCGAGAGCGATAACCACCGCGTCAGCCATCCGAACAACCAAATGAAGACGATTTGCGTGTCGGTAGATTCGAGAAACAGGTCGCCCTTGCACCAGGACGGGTTCCAAAAGTGCTTGAGCCGAGAGATGTAGTGGGTTTCGTTCACTCCCGGCGTCGGGTCGCCCGCGACGATGAAGAAGACCAATACGATCAGCAGCACCTCGCCGAATTGCCGCCAGCGCTTCTGGGGCGCCGCCGCTGGAGCGAGGTCATTCGTCGGGTCGGCAAACATCATCAGCCTCAAATCGCGCAGCAGTTCTCTTTCTTGCAGCCTAATCGGATTTGCACTCGCGGAACAGGCGATTCGTGCCACTCGTCTTGCTGTAAGTTGTGCGACGCGTTTATCATCGAATACAACCAGCGTCCGCGAACCCGGCAGAAAAACAACTTACGCAACGGCGCTAGCACGCAAAGAATAATGACGGGACCAACTTTTGTTGAACTCCGCTTCTTCGCTCCTTTGCGTGAGTTTTTGTCGATTTCGATGAGTATTCTAATTGCGTCGTTTTCGTAGCGAGTGCAGTGAATGGCCGAGCCCACGTTGACTCCTGGTGCAATCTTGCGTGAAACGGTGGCGGCAGCCGCAATCCAGGCGCCGGGAGCACCTAACGCGCTCATGGGGCGATTGGTCGAGGAGATGGGCTTCTCGGCCACATATCTGTCGGGTGCCGCCTTTTCTGCCGGCACGTTGGCGCTGCCCGATATCGGACTCTTCACCCTCACCGAATTGGTGCAGCAGCTATCTCAGCTAACTGCCCGCATCAGCATTCCCGTAATCGTCGATGCCGATACGGGCTTCGGCGATGCGGCCAATGTCGAGCGTACGGTTGTCGAGCTGGAACGCGCGGGCGCGGCCGCTATTCAGTTGGAAGATCAGGAGCTGCCCAAGCGATGTGGGCACCTCTCGGGCAAGTCACTCGTGACCACGAAAGAGATGTGCGCAAAACTTCGCGCGGCGGCAGCCGCGCGGTCCGACGATGCGACCGTAGTCATCGCGCGGACCGATGCCCGCGGCGTCGAAGGCTTCGATGCAGCCGTTGAGCGCGCGCGGCAATATGTGGCCGCCGGAGCCGATTGGATTTTTCCCGAAGCACTCACCACGTGCGAAGAATTCGAAAAGTTTGCCCAGGCGGTCGACGTGCCGCTCGTGGCGAATATGACCGAGTTCGGCAAAAGCCCGCTGCTCACGTTTGCCGATCTTGACGAGCTGGGCTATCGTGTCGTGCTCTATCCGGTTACGCTGCTCCGAGTTGCGATGAAGGCGGCCGAATCGACGCTCGCGATCCTCGCCGCCGACGGAACCCAACGCGACCTCTTGGATTTGATGCAAACGCGGCAAGAATTGTATGACCTTCTGGAATACGGTTCGTACGAAAAGCGTGACCGCGAGTATTTCAAATAAGGATGGAGCTTGCGGGATGCGGGGATTGGAAAGAACAAACAAGTCGTGCTGTGTCCCCGGCATCTGAATCCCTCGTCGTCCTTCTGGCCCTTGACCCTCGACCTTAGACCCTCGACCACCTATGCCCCAAGAAATCTACAGCCCCGGCCTCGAAGGCGTCGTCGCCGGCGAAACGTCTATTAGCATTGTGTCCGCCGGACTCGGGTATCGCGGCTACGCGATCGAAGACCTCGCGCGGAACGGCACGTTCGAAGAGGTCGTGTATTTGTTGCTCTATGGCGAACTGCCGAACGCGGAGCAGCTCGATCAGTTGCACAAGCGCCTGAAAGCAGGGGCGCAGGTGCCGCCGCCCATCATCGATACGTTGCGACAAATCCCTCACACCGCGCCCACGATGGACGTGCTTCGTTCGGCCACCAGCCTGTTGGCGCATTGGGACCCCGACGTGTACGACAACAGCCATGCGGCAAACATACGCAAAGCCGAGCGGCTGTTGGCCCAGTTGCCGGTCGTGATGGCGGCGCGGCATCGTCTGAAGCAAGGCAAAGAACCGGTGCCGCCTGAAAGCGGCCGGTCGTTGGCGTCGAATCTGCTCTACATGTTGTTTCGCGCAGACCCGTCGCCCGAACACGTCAGGGCGATGGACGTATCGCTGATTCTCTACGCCGAACACGAATTCAACGCCTCGACGTTCACGGCGCGAGTGATCGCCTCGACGCTCTCCGATCTCCACTCCGCGATCACCGGAGCGATCGGCGCGCTAAAGGGTCCCCTGCACGGCGGAGCGAATGAAAAAGCAATGGACGTCCTCCGCGCGGTCGGCAAAAAGGAGAACGCTGAAAAATGGGTCCGCGACGCGCTAGCTCGCAAAGAAAAGATCATGGGCTTCGGTCACCGCGTGTATAAGGAAGGCGATCCGCGGGCTGTCTATCTGAAGGAGCTCTGCGGCCGGTTGGCAAAGGAAACAGGTCACGAAGATATAGAAGAGACAGCCGCCGTCATAGAGCGTATCGTTTGGGAAGAGAAGAAATTGCCTCCGAATTTGGACTGGCCATCCGCCCGCCTGTACGACTACATGGGACTGCCAGTCGAGCTGTACACGCCCCTATTCGTGCTCAGCCGCGTTTCCGGTTGGAGCGCACACATCATCGAGCAGCTCGACAACAATCGCCTCATGCGCCCCCGCGCGAGATACACCGGGCCGCCGCGACGAGTATGGAAGCCCCTCGCCGAGCGGTAACCATGCGACCCGGCAACTGACCTAGGTGAGGCGGCTTTCCCCGAAACGGTAGCCGGCCTCTGTGAAGCCGCATCCCCTCAAGGATTCGTCGTCAGCGATCCCACGCACGGGTTTTTCATCACTCTATTAACGCTATCCTCGCCAGTTTCACTTGCGGCTACGTTGGATTTTCTCTACGAATCGCCGCACACGCGACGATACTGGTTTTGGGGAACGATGGCGGAACTGGCACTATATTTGCCCCCGTCGCCGGTGGCAATCTTTTGTGGACGGGCATGCGTAGAATTTCACGAGAGCAGGCGACAGTCGGTATCATTGGCTGAAGCAAAAATGGCTGAAGAACGAAAACAACGCAGTGGATATGACGGGACGCTAAATCCCGACGGCCGCGTCGTCGCCGAACGCATCCAAGAATTGACCTGGGACTTGTTCGACGAGCAAATCAGCGACGACGAATTCCGCCTGCTGGAAAACCTGCTGCTCAGCGACGCAACGGCCCGACAGTCCTATCTCGCCTGTGTGCAATTGCAGGCCGACCTCATGTCCCATTTTGGCAGCAGGACGGTCGCCGCCGGTTCGAGCATCGGAACGAAGTCAACCGAGCTAGGTTTTCTTAATACCGAGCTCCCGTCGATTGTTATCGAGTCGCCATCCACCGACCAAGCAGCTTCGTAGCCACTTGCCGTGTTTTACGGCACGCAAAGCCCAACAATCGGGCGGCCGAAAATCGCTTCTTAGTGGCCCGGCTGAAAAACTGTAGCTAGCCTCTTTTAGACCGGCACTTTCTTCGCAAGTTCCGGGGTCAGAGACCCCTGCTACAAATTATTCTAACTAGCGTTTTGCGGATAGTTGCTTTTTTTTGTTTGGCGCTCCAAAATCTAGCGGTTCACCATTGCGGATCACAACGGCGGGACGCATTCGCCTGGAAGACGTTCCCTGTCGACAACCGGCATCCATTCTTCAATCGGGGAGAAGCTAATGAATCCTCATCGGACGTTGGCACGTTGGAAATCTCGGACAGCTTTCTCGCTTCTTATCTCGTCACTCGTGGTCTGTTCGGCCACGATCGAAGTTTGGGCATTCGATACAGAAGTCGACGGTTTGGTTTACCACGCACAAGTCACCAGCTATTACTGCGGATCGGCGACGGTCGAGATGATGTTGGATAATGACGCCGTCCGGACAAACAATCCCTACCTCGACTGGGTATTCAACAATGCACCCGACCCGGCACCGGCGTCGTTCTACAATCAAATCACGGGCCAAGACGCCACCTTCGGGACCATTGGGTTCAACGCGCTCAACAACGTCGCACAGAGCATCCACCCGACGTACGCAAACCAGATAATCGCGGGTGTCAACGGCGGCAATCCAATAAGCGCAGTGACATACGGTCCGCAGCTCGCAATATATGATCTTGCCCACGGCGCCGGAACTTATACTCCAGTTGCCGGTCCCAACGCGGGTACGCCGCTCGGCTACTTCAATCCGTTTCAACCATGGGGGGCGGGCTCCGGAATCAACGGACAACAGTTCGAATTGAATGTGTTTGATAATCCCAACGTGGGTGGCGAAGGCTCTCACGCGTTCACAGCGTACAATGTTGCTTCATTGAATGTGGCCAATCGCACGATCGCCAATGCGATCATCAACTACGACGTACCGGCAGGAGGCGTGTTTTACGCTGGGGCTCACGCCATGGCGATTACCGGTGTAGAAACCGACGTCCCGCCAGTTGGGAACCCGGGATACAAAATCACAGGCTTTTTCGTGGACGATCCCTGGAACATCTATGCCATCAGCCGTGGCCTGCCGCCAAATCAATGGGGATTGGATCCCCACGAATTGATTTCCAATGTCCCCAAAGGCGCAGGGCCAAGTAAGTGGCAGAAAATATTTACGCTTTCGCCCGGTGAACCTGGGGAAGGGGCATACGCTTCTGGCATTGGCTATAAATTCGTCGTCGAACCGCAAGGGCCGGAACCCCTGGACGATGGCACGAACTTCAGTACGCCAGACCCCGTTCCCCTCCTGGCAAACCCATTGGATGCCACCGACGCCACTATGCTTGCTCCACAGTTGGTTACAGACAATGGGCTATCAGCGAAGTACGGGCTATCCGGTGGCGGGTTCGATGCCGCCAACGTAACGCTAATCGATCCTGCTGGCGAAAGTGATTGGCTCGTTCCTTATTCGCGCGGCGGCGATTACACGGGTGGTCTTCTTATCAGCTCCAAGTATGGCATTCTCGACGAAGCGTTCTGGAACGATGCTGGAGATCTGACATTTAATCTCGCGGATCTAGTGGCCGAGTACGAAGCGGTCGACCAAGGATGGCATCCAGTTGATAACCCCGTCAACGTTCCCGAGATAAGCACACTGGCGCTGGCGGAAATCGGCATCGTGCTATGCGGCTTAAAACGGCGACAACCGCAGAATTGCCCGGCGAGCTGATTGTCTCGCGCCGCGATGGAGTTGCACCCCTCAACGGGTCGGTCCGCCCGCGGCATGAACGCAATGCACGGCTTAGTGGATGCTCCGCGCTTACAAACACGGGCTGGGGGGCCCGTTTTTTTCGTCAGAGTAAATCGTCGGCGATGACCTCCCGATCGCCAATCGCCCCCAAGCGATGGAATGTGTCGAGCTCGATGTCGTGGCGGATCGCTGCGACGTGACCCTCAAGCAGCACGAAGTGACTCAGTCCAGCATGCTCGCTGCCAAACTTCGTGTTGGACGAATCGACGAGGCTTGTGGGGAATCCGTCCTTCGTCGTCCGCATGACGGGTCTCCGCCGCATCGCCGCCGGACCGACATTGTATTCAAGCTTGTAACGCGGCACAATTTAAGGGACCTTAACACCAATCGGCTGCGGCCTCGCATGCTCAGGCGCGTCATCGCGATCGGCGACATTCATGGATGCGCAATCGCGCTGCGCAAGCTAGTCGAGCTGATCAATCCACAACCGGACGACACGCTCATCCAATTGGGCGACTGCATCGATCGAGGTCCGGACAGCCGGCAGGTTATCGAGGAGATGCTCGCGCTCCGGAAAAGGTGCCGTCTCGTGTCGCTGCTCGGCAATCACGAAGAGATGATGCTCAATTACTTGGACGGTAAACCGCAGCCCGATAACTGGCTACTCTGTGGCGGCAATGCAACGTTGCGTTCTTACGGGCAGAATCCCCGTAGCGAACGCGTACCGGCAGAGCACTTGGAATATATTCGCACCTGGGCCGACTTCTACGAGACCGGGCGGCACTTCTTTGTTCACGGCGCGTATCACCCCGAGCAACCGTTCGACTCGCAGCGCTGGCAGATGTGGCGCTGGCATTCGCTACGCGAGATGGTACCAGCGCCGCATGTTTCTGGAAAAGTCGCGGTCGTTGGGCACACGTCACTCAAAGACGGCGAAATTCTCGATCTGGGGCACCTGATCTGCATCGACACCTACTGTTGGGGCGGCGGGTGGCTCACCGCGTTGGATACCACTTCCGGCCAAGTCTGGCAGGTTAATCGCGAGGGCAGGAGCCGTCACGACAACGAGTCGCGCCAGCCCGCAAAGCCGGATTAAGCGGCCGTTTTCGTTGTCCGGAATGTCGTCACGTGATACGATAAATGGCAGCCTCTTTGCGCACGACCTGGGCGCGCTGTATGCTTTCCGCCCCGATTCTCGCAAGAGCGACGTTGGCCGCATGTATCGGATACCATGCTGCCAGTCGATAGTGAGAGAGAAGAAGGCAATGTTGCACCGTGTACTAACGGCTGGGTTCATGTGCGTCCTGTTCGCACCTGCGGCCGCCGCCGACACCCTGGACGCTCAGCTTTTCCCGCTCACCGGCGAGATTCGATTTCACAACCCGAACGCGACTGACGTCTCGTTTGTGTTCTACTCCATCTCTTCCATTTCAGGGCAAAGCGGCGCCCTCAATCCGACGAGGCCGCCCTGGCAGACCATCTCTGATACGTATGACGCGAGCGGAAGCGGCTTCATCGATCCCACTAACGATTGGTTAATCTTTTCCGCGACTTCGACCGAGCTGACCGAAGCCGTCGTCCCTGATCCCGGCGGCAGTCTGGCACCCCACAGGTCGGTAAGCCTGGGGCAGATTTGGAATCCTGCCGTGGTGCCGTGGACAGATCTCGCGATCGATGTCGAGCAGCAGTCGCAAGCCGTCAATGTGAATATTCAATTAGCTTTGGACGGCGATTACGACCAAAGTGGAATCGTTGATTCAAACGATTACACGGTTTGGCGGCAGAACTTGGGTTCGACGAGCCAGCTCGATGCCGACGGCAATATCGATGGCATCGTCGATGCGGCCGATTACGCGATATGGCGCAAGAATGTCGGCAACTTCCTGCCAAACAACGGTTCGTCGAGTTCCCTCGGCACTGTTCAGTCGCTACCACTATTCAGCGGCGCCGTCCCCGAACCCTCGGCGGCATTTCTTCTACTGATGGCGATTATGGCAATCGCTTTTCGCCCGCGTGTACATCGGGCTGCTGCGTAAGGCGAATATCGAACCTATCGCCGACCGCCCGCGTGGCCGCTCCGAATTCGGCCGGCGTGGCGACTCGTTTGCCACCCACGTGACTGATAAACATTCCCTTGCGCACGCCGGCGTTCCACGCGACGCTGCCCTTCGCCACTTCTGTCACCAATACGCAGCCGTTGGGATCGAACGCGCCGCTTACGATGGCGTCGTTAAGATCGTCTGCGTCGAGCGCAGTCGCATAGTCGACC
>DASZZA010000654.1:0-2157 GCA_035545135.1 Lacipirellulaceae bacterium
TCGCCACATGATCTTCGCCCGTTGTGCCGACTTGTTGCGGAAGACGACACTAGTTCGGCCAGCCGAGCGGTAGGAATCGACTCCGAGAGTCGCAGCACACGCTCGCCGGCCAGCTCGACGGCGATGGTGCCGTTACGTCCCCGGTCCTGATCGACCACCACCGGCAAGAATACCGGCCGCTTCGGTCGCCGGCCGCGGCCGGTCGGCGACTTCGCTTCCACGTCGCGCTCGCGGATCGTCTGCCGCCAGGCAAAGTACGTGCTCTCGGTGAGTTTCTCCCGTTGGCAGGACGCAGGAATACTCATTCCGGTGGCCGCGTGACGCTTGAGCGCCTCACGCCAAACGCTTCTCGCTGGGCATCCCCCAAATGCTTGGCCATGTGACTCGTCTCCTGAGATTGTAAAAACCCAAGCTTGACGACTCACGCGGCCGTATTGAAGATGCAGTTCGCCGAACGGACACGAAATAGCTAGTGGGCACATGTCAGATTTTCCTTACCCAAATGGCGAGTTTTTCCAGTTGGGAAATTGGACGTATGACGGTATTGCCATTTGGGACCTTTCGCAGCGGCGGATTATTTATGCAAATCCCGCTTTTTGGGAGCTTATGGCAGCAGTTCGGGAGCGAGCAGAGGGCAGAGCGAACGAGCGAGTGCCCATTGAACTGACGAAGCTACTAAGCTCTGCCAATACGAAGCAGAGAGCCTTGTCCACACATCTTGATTTTGGCGGCGAACGCGGAGCGATCGACGTGCGTCTCGTCAGATTGGGAAATGAGAAAGATTCACAGATTGGAATGATTGTGAGGAAAAGTATGGATGCGCCGCATAGAAGCACGTGCTCTTCGATGCGGCGCGATCCACTAACTGGCTTTCGCGACCGCGAATTTCTTATGCGGCGTCTGACTGAGCTACTGCACGACAAGCCGCCGCGCGAGCGAAACTTCGCGCTGTTATTTCTCGACTTGGATAACTTCAAGCGCGTCAATGATGAATTTGGCCATCTGATCGGTGACAACGTGCTTCGCGAGGCTGCATGCCGGATCGCGGAATGCGTGAGAGAAGGCGATCATGTTATACGTTTTGGAGGAGACGAATTTGTCGTGGTCTTGGAAGGGATAAGCGACGAGTGCGAAGTGGAACCGATCATCGGGCGGATTGAGGCGGCCATCGCGAAACCCATTTCGCTGCCGGTTGGAGAGGTGACACTCACACTGAGCGTTGGTATGGCATTGGCCTCGGAAGAGCATTGTGAACCGGAAGACCTGCTGACTGCGGCCGATCGGGCCATGTACGCAGCGAAGCGATTGTCGCAGGGGTTGACGCACAGTGGTTGAGGGCTTCGAAGCCGGGATGGGGACGTTAGCTCAGGGAGATTTGCGGCAATAGATTCGGCGTGGCCGCCGACGCTAAACGGTGCCATTAACATGTACAGTCGGCGATGAACGTTGGCGGCAAATGCTAGCATCGATTGCAGCCGCTAGCTTGGCATTGTTTGGTAATCGTGTAACGACTATGTTCCGCCCGGTACTTGGGGACATAGTTTTTACGACGCAAGGATGCCAAAGCGATGCGCATTACCTCGATAATCGCCCATGATGAAGGCCGCCGGTTCACGATAACACTGCCGAGCATCAACGGACCGCTCACCGCCATTTATGGTCCGCCGGGCAGCGGCAAATCGACGGTTGCCGATCTGATTGGCCACGCGATTTTTGGTAAACACCGAGTGGCCAGTCCTGGACATTGGGCAGCCAACGGAGAACTGGTAGTGGAGGGTGACGGGGGGCGCTATCGGATCCGAGCAACGCATGATCGGAGCGGGCGCACGCGACTCACGGTAGCGGCGCTCGACGACTCGCCGATTGACCATCACACGATCCGTAGGCTCGTCGGAAATCTATCGCCGGTGGTTCTGACACCATTGTGTGCGGTGAGTTTTCACGAATCGCCGGATGCCACCCGGTTGTTGTCACCCGAATTTGCGGCTGGCTTTCGACGCACGGGAGGCGAATTGAGCACCGTGGACAATCGCCGCGTGAGCGAATTGGCAGCCCGACGCGATTTGTTGGCGCAAGAACTGGAAACGCGCATCTCGACCGAGCGGCATGCCAGCAAGCAACTTGAGGCGCGGTGGTGCGAGCTGGATCGACTGATTC
>DASZZA010000655.1:0-2080 GCA_035545135.1 Lacipirellulaceae bacterium
TCTGCCCACCCTCACCCTTAAAGTATACGGCCCCGACGGTTCGCCAAGTGGTTTACTGCTTCTCTTGTTACTGCTTATCCAGCCCGTCGCGAATCGACTGTTCGACGATGTGCAGTTCATCCATCGTGTTCACGCCCAGGGCCTCGATCGGCTTCAAGACCGGGAGGGCCAGCACCAGCTTGCCGTCGCGCTTCATCAGGCCCGGGCAATCCGTGATGTAATACTCCCCCTGGGCATTGTCGGGACGCAGCTCTTCGAGGGCCGCCAGCAGGGCGCGGCTGTCAAAGACGTAGCAGCTCATGTTCACTTCGGTCAGCTGACGCTGCTCGGGAGTGGCGTCTTTTTCTTCGACAATGGCGAGAAATTCGCCGGCGGCGTCGCGCACGATGCGTCCCAGCCCGTGCGGATTTTGCTTGTGAATCGTGCCGATGATGCACGCCGGCCTGCGCCGCTCGTATTCGGCCAGCAGCTTGCCGAGCGATTCGGCCTGCAATAGCGGCGCATCGCCGGTGACCACGGCCACCGGACCATCATGCTGCGCCAGCAGCGCGCGGCACATCATCACGGCGTGGCCGGTGCCGTTTTGTTGTTCTTGCAAGACGAAGGTCAGGTTCGGCCGACCGCTGAGGGCCTTTTTCACATCCTCGGCGCGGTAGCCGACGACGACAGCCACCTGGTCGAAACCCACCTGCGCCAGGGAATCGAGTACGTATTCGATCATGGGCCGGCCAAGGATTTCGATCAGCACCTTGGGAAGCTCGCTTTTCATGCGAGTTCCCTTGCCGGCAGCCAGCACGACGGCAATTTTGCGGGTCATAGGCTTCCTGGAATACGATGCTGACAAGGAGGGACTACGTTGCGACCGTCCAATCTTGGCATGAAACGCGCGGGGCCGCCAGTCCATCGCTCCGGTAGCCGTTGGCGCATCGCACCTGTGGCGCGACAGCTGGTTCACAGAGGGCCAGTGTCCGGTGCGTTTGACAGCCGAGCCGGCACTTCTAAAATAGGACTTTTCTAAATTGGGGGGAGTGTTTCTCGTGAGCAGGACGGTCGCCGCAAATGGCATGTCCGGCAGCAAACCCTTAGACCGCGCGATCGAAAAGGCCGACGTCCTGATCGAGGCCTTGGAGTGGATTCGCAAGTTCCGCGGTAAGGTCGTCGTCATCAAGGTCGGCGGCAGCGTGATGGAAGACCCCAACGCGCTGCGACATCTGTTGCTCGACATCGTCTTCATGTCCACGGTCGATGTGCGCCCCGTGGTGGTCCACGGTGGCGGCGCCGCAATCAGCCGCGCCATGGACGCGGCCGGTCTGGAGACACGGTTCATTCAGGGCCGCCGCTATACCGACGAAAAAGCTCGCGACATCGTCGAACAGGTGCTGGCGTACGAAACCAACGAGCACATCGTCAAACGGATCGAAGAACTCGGCGGCCGCGCGGCGCCCTTGAATTTTCGGACCACGAACGTCCTGTTTGGAGAAAAGTTGACCCTCGACGGGCCAGCGGGCGAAGAGATCGATCTGGGCTTTGTCGGGCACGTGACGCGCGTCGATCACGCCACGATCGCCAACCTCTGTTATGCGGGCACCGTGCCTGTGATTCCGTCAATGTGCCTGGACGCCGACGGCGAAAAACTGAATGTGAACGCCGATACCGCGGCCACGGCCGTCGCTCAGGCCTTGGGGGCGGAGAAGCTCGTCTTTCTGAGCGACGTCAACGGCGTCCGCCGCGACAAGAATGATCCCAAGAGTCTGATTGTCTCGCTCACGGCCGAAGAGGCGCAAAAGCTGATCGACTCCGGAGCGATCGAATCAGGCATGATCCCCAAGGTGCAGGCCTGCCTGGAAACGCTCGACCGTGGCGTCCGCAAGATTCACATAATCGATGGCCGCCTGCGTCACTCCCTATTGATGGAAGTTTACACCAGCCGCGGCGTGGGCACGGAAATCGTCAAGTCGCGATAGCCGCTTCGGCCCTCGCGCCAAGCAGCCATTCGCCGATCGGAAAAATCGCGAACCAGTGACGTCGCTTTTGGTGTCTGTTCATTTTTGCCCGCAAAATCATTCATTTCGAAACGCCC
>DASZZA010000656.1:0-6929 GCA_035545135.1 Lacipirellulaceae bacterium
TATCGCGTATTCACTCGCGCCCGGAACGTACCACGCAGACATTGTCTTCACGAATGCAACCAATGGCTTGGGCAACACGACACGGCCCGTCGATCTGACGGTGGCCGCGCCGCCAGCTCCGCAATACCTAACCGACAGCTCCGGCGGGTATGTCCTTGACTCAAGTGGAGCTAGGCTGCTCGGATCGTAGCGGTTACAAAGAAGAATCCAGGATCCTTTCGCCGTTGATTGAAACGTGACTCGTCATTGCCGGGCCTGATCCAGCAATCTATGAATCTCGAAACGATTTCACTTTTTTGATGGATGCGCGGGTCACCCCCGCGCATGACGATACAGTGAATCGCTCTAGGCGGGCGGGGTGGGCCTCACAGCCTGTAGATGCTCGTCAAAAAACTTAAGCAGGTGTCGATTGATTATGCGGGCGGCCTTTTCCGCGCGGCGACGACTTGGCCAGAATCGAATTCGCTCCAGCAGCCGCTCGCCGTACGTGTGAACGGGACCCGGCCACGGTGCATAGAAAGGGCGATCCGTGAAATTAGAGTGACCCATGCCGTCCAAGCGTTTCACATAAGCATCGGATTTGGCGAGCTGTCGCATGCGTGACACCTGACGTTTGTCAAACTCCATTTCTCGGCGCTCGGCGGAATTGGCATCGCCATGTATTGGTCCCGCCGCCTCCTCCAGGAGGAACAAGAATGGCACCCGCGGCCCATCCCTTTCGGACTCGGCCGCCAGAAGGCCGTCCATGTCGACCCCGGCCTTGAATCGCTGGTCGAGCCAGCATGCCTGAGCTGCAACGGCGCCCCCGAGTGAAAACCCGAAAATACCGACGTGATCCAGATCGATGCGCCCGGTCAACAATCCGTCCGGATCATCAGCATTCAAGCGCGCCAGCTCATCGAGCAAAAAGCTCGCATCATTTGCACGGAGCCTGACTTCGGCTTCCACCGTCCTCACGAAGGATTCCTCCGCAGCCTGTGAGGAGAATGGGTTACCCAGGACAAGTTTCGAATAAACGACCCGCCCGTCCGGGAAGACGGTGACCTCTGAGCCATAGGGATGATCCATGGCAGCGACGATATATCCGTGACTCGCCAGCTCTTCCGCTTGGAAAGTGTTCTCCGTGCGCGCCCCATCCCATCCCGGCGAATACAGCAGCAATGGAAATTGTGTCTGCGAGCGGGATAGCGGAGCTCCGATCAGGGAATGAGTGCTGACCACCGCCAACCGCGCGGCGTCACCTGTCAGCCCACGCCGATCACGATAGGGGGCAACCGTTCCTCGCGAACCTCGATCGATTGGATACCAAATCTGAATCACCAATTCCCGCGGTTTGTTCCGATCATCAGAATGCGGGTCGCGTCGGCTTGCGTCGACGAGGTGACGAGTCTGGGTCCCGACCTGATAGGAGCCGGTTGGTGCTGGAAGACTGAAACCAGGGGAAAACACGGTGTAGAGCACCACAAGGCCCACCAAGCAGACAAATGCCAATCCGGCAAAAAGCGGTAGCGATAATGTCGGGTGCCACGGAACCTGCTGCGGCGCCACGAGACTTAGTCCCTGCTGTGGTTAGTGATGCTAAAAAGCTTTGATTCACTTCATATCGCGCAAGATCTCTCAGAAATCTAATCAATGTTCAACCCGACGAGAACTTCAAATTCCGGTCAGTCCGGTTCGAATTCGGCCCTGTAGTCGATTTTGAGCGAGGGGTCTTGCTCGGTCTTTCGCAGCATGCAGTTGCCGACGACCAGTGATTCGATCTCGTTGCCCATGAAGCAGCGGAACGCATCCTCCGGCGTGCATACGATCGGCTCACTTCGCACGTTGAAGCTGGTGTTGACCAGCACGCCGCAGCCGGTCTTCTGCTTGAATCGCGAGATCAGGGCGTGGAAGCGGGGATTGGTATCTGCGTGTACAGTTTGCACGCGCGCCGAATAGTCGATGTGAGTGACGGCCGGAATGTCGGATCGCGCTACATTGAGCTTGTCGATACCAAAGAGCTGCTCCTCTTCATTTGTCATCCGCCGGCGGCGTTCCTTTTTCACGTCGGCAACGAGCAGCATGTATGGCGAATCGCAATCCATCTCAAACCATTCAGCGACGTCTTCACGCAATACGGCCGGTGCAAAGGGGCGGAAGCTCTCGCGGTACTTCACGCGCAAGTTAAGCGTCTTCTGCATCGTTGGCGAGCGCGGGTCGCCAAGTATGGAGCGCGCACCGAGGGCGCGCGGCCCAAACTCCATACGTCCCTGCATCCAGCCAACCGCCTCGCCCGCTACAAGCGAATCCGCGGTTTTCTCGATCACATCTTCGTCGGACAGCACGTTGAAGCGTGCGCCGGCTTTCGTCAGACGTCCTTCGATCTCGGCTTGTGTGTAAGCTGGGCCGAGGAAAGCGCCTTCCATTAAGTCTTTGCCGTTGTCGGATTCCCGGTCATTGCCAAGGAATTGGTGCCATACCGCGAGTGCCGCACCGAGTGCGCCACCGGCATCGCCGGCCGCCGGCTGCACCCAGATATTCTTGAAAGCACCATCGCGCAGAATTTTGCCATTGGCGACACAGTTGAGCGCGACGCCGCCGGCCAGGCAGAGATTGTCGCGTCCGTGCTCGCGGGCGAGCGAGCGAGCAAGGCGCAACATGACCTCCTCGGTCACCTTCTGAATCGAGGCGGCAATGTCCATATGGAAGGGTGTCAGCGAGTCCTTTTTGGCATCGCGCACCGGGGCGCCGAACAGGTCGGCAAATTTTTGGTTGGTCATCGTTAGCCCGGTGCAATAATCAAAATAATCGAGATCGAGCCGGAACGAGCCGTCCTCCTTCAGGTCGATGAGATTATCCAGGATTGTGTCTGTGTACTTGGGCTGGCCGTAAGGTGCGAGGCCCATCAATTTGTATTCGCCCGAATTGACCTTGAAGCCGGTGTAATAGGTAAAGGCGGAATACAGGAGCCCGAGCGAGTGGGGAAAATGCATTTCGCGATGGATCTGCAGGTTATTACCGTGGCCGATTGCCGAAGAAGCGGTGCACCACTCGCCGACGCCGTCCATCGTCAAGACCGCCGCGTCGTGAAACGGGGAGGCATAGAACGCGCTGGCGGCGTGGCTCATATGATGTTCTGCGAACAGTAGGCGCTTGGTCCAGTCGAAGCCGGGCGCGAGCTTTTGCAATTCGCGGCGGATAACGTCCTTCTGAAACAGCTTTTCGCGAATCCAGAGCGGGATCGCCATGGAGAACGACTTGAAGCCACGGGGGGCTAGCGCGATGTAAGTCTCGAGCAACCGCTCGAATTTCAAGAATGGTTTCTCGTAGAACACGACGTAGTCGACGTCGGCGAGCGTCGTGCGAGCCTCAGCGAGGCAGTACGCGATCGCGTGCTTGGGGAAGCCGGCGTCCTGCTTCTTGCGTGTGAAGCGCTCCTCCTGCGCAGCCGCCGCAATGCGGCCATCGATCAGCAACACAGCCGCGCTGTCGTGGTAGAAAGCGGATATGCCGAGAATGCGCACCGGTCAGAATAGCGTGTAGATGAAGGGAGCGACCGCGGTCCCGTGCCCGAGGATGATCAGTGCGCCAAAAACCAGCAACACGATCAGTGTGGGAAAAAGCCAATACTTTTTCCTCGCCCGCATGAACGGCCAAAGTTCTGCAAGGATCGATATCATGCCACTCACGGTCCCCTGGTGGACGGACTCTCGTTAGAATTGATTCTTCATGGCTTCCGGCCGAGGCGGTGTAGAATCGCGTTCAATCCAGTAAGTGGGCAGATCGGGACGCCACTTGCGCGAGAGCGGATCCTTGCCGCGCCACCGTAAGATCCAACCGGTTGGCGTAATGCACACGAAGAAAATAGTACCCATAACGAGAGGGCTTACCACCCGCTCCATGAGGTGCCCGAGCGCGAGCCAAATTCTGTTCAGAGGCCGTAGCACTTGCGGACGCGCAAGGGCAACCACCGCAAAGATGACGCCAATCGCCAAGGCCCACCAACGCAGCGGTTCCCGATGCAGGAGCGGCCAGCAACCAACGAGAAAAAATACAGCAGCAAAAACGTAGCCGAAGCTCCGGTCGGAGCTGTGCGGCGCCTGTTCGCGCGGAATAACGGGCTCGAGGACGGTTACCATCCCGCGGTCTCTCCTATATCCGCGTTCTTACGGGCTATTTTCACTATTGAGACATTCTACATAACCGCGGCCTAGCCGGAAGGCCGGATCGCCTTCGAGGGTTAATTCCAGTGGGCGCGACCGAGTGCCGCATCGTACCGAACTCGTTTTAGCTGCGCCCGTAAGAATCGTCGAAGCGCTGAATGTCGTCTTCTTCGAGATAACTCCCGGTCTGCACCTCGATCAGGTGCATCGGAATACGGCCAGAATTCTCCAGCCGGTGCTTGGCACCGAGCGGGATGAACACGGACTCGTTCTCGGTCACGAGCTTGGTCGAATCGTCAATCGTCACCCTTGCCGTGCCGCGCACCACTATCCAGTGCTCGGCTCGATGATGATGTGATTGCAACGATAGTCTGCCGCCGGGCTTGACGACGATCTCCTTCACCCGAAATCGGTTGCCAAGATTGATGGTCTGATACCAGCCCCATGGGCGGTATTCCTTTTCATGCGTGACGGCTTGCGGCCGATTGCGTTTTGCGAGCGCGGCCACAACAGCTTTGGTGTCCTGGTCGGCGCCGGCGGCCGCGACATACACCGCGTCGTGGTTGGCGACCACGATGGTGTCCTTCAGGCCATGCGCGACGACTAATGGCCCGTCGGACAGGCCGATCACGCCGCTACAGTCGAATACTTCAACGGTGCCTTTAGAGACGTTCTCGGCGATATTTTTGGCTCCGTAGAGTTGGCGCATCGAATTCCACGAGCCGATATCGGACCACCCCATGGTGACCGGGATCACTGCGCCGCGGTCGCCGATCTTCTCCATCATCGCATAGTCGAACGAAATGTCCTCAATTTCCATGAATGGCGCATGCGCCAGGCGGAAGAAGTCGAGATCAACGGTTGCCTCGGCGCATGCGCGAATGCAGGCGTCAAGCATCTGCGGTTGCAGCGTCGCTGCAATGTCCAACAGGTGCCTCGCGCCGAACAGGAAAATCCCGGCATTCCATAGGAAGCTCTGACTGGCGAGATACTTGGCGGCAACCGCCTGGCTCGGCTTCTCTCGGAAACTGGCGATGGCAAAGGCCTGCTGCGAACCGGTCAGCTGATGCCCGATTTCAATATAGCCATAGCCGGTTTCGGGTCGGTCAGGGCGAATTCCGAAAGTAACCACGCGGCCAGCTTGGGCGATCGGGATGGCTTGCTCGATTGCACTGCGATAGGCCGCAGGATCGGCGATATAGTGGTCGGCGGCCGACAGCAGCACGAGACTGTCCTCTCCGACGCGTTCCACCGAGCGCAGCGCCGCGATGATGGCGACGCACGCCGTGTTACGGCCAACCGGTTCGAGGACGATTTCACTTGCGCGGGCGTTGGCTGCTTGCAGATGCTCGGCAATCAGGAACCGGTGTTCCTCGTTGCCCATGGCCATTGTTACAACGTCAGCGTGCAATCCATCCAACCGGGCTACGGTCGACTGCAGCAGGGATTGCTCTCCGACGAGCTTGAGAAACTGCTTCGGATACGACCGGCGCGACCACGGCCACAGCCTGGTTCCCGACCCGCCACACATCACGGCATGGACCAGTTTGACCATCGTCCGGTGCGCCTCTCCAACCTGTGTCCATCACCTGACGTCGCTCACAGTTAGCCCAATTCCTCATCCTCTCGAGCCGAGCGACGGACACGAGCCATCATACCAAGAAAAAACGCGCCTGAATGAAGACACCAAAGTGAGGTTAACCTAAGAAATGCCTTGCCCAAAGCACGAGAGGCATTGGCGATATAGTGTGAGAAGCACTGCAGAGATTTCCTATGCGAGCCATCAAGGATGCCATCAAGAGCGCCGCTTTTGCCGTGTGTCCCGATATCGCTCTCAAAGTCGTTTCCATCCGATCCCGCCGGCTGATCGAAGCTCAGGTCAGGGCGTTGCAGCTTGACGAATTGGCCCGGCGCATTTCACGCATAACGAACCGAGCAGTTGCGAAAGGACCATTTTCCGGCATGACTCTTGACTATGAGGCGTTGCCCATCCACGGCACACCCAAGTTTCTGGGAACGTACGAGCAGGAGCTGCATCAGTGTATTGAGCGCGCTATTGAGTTGTCGCCCCGGTCGATTCTGAACGTTGGATGCGCGGAAGGATATTACGCCGTCGGGTTTGCGCGACGGCTGCCTGCCGCTACTGTCTGGGCAGCTGACGCCGACCCAAAGGCCCAACGAGCGGTGTCAATCAATGCGAGTCTAAACGGGGTAGGGGACAGAGTTGCGGCCGTTGGGGCCGTAAGGTCCGAGCATCTCGGTGCTTATCTGATACCAGAGCCCTCGCTCCTGTTTATGGACTGTGAGGGTGCCGAGTTTACTTTGCTCGATCCAGTTCGGGACCCGATCCTGTTGCGCACTCATATCATCGTCGAAGTGCATGCGGAGTTCGGAAGCAACGGTGACATTGTGTCTCGTTTTGAATCGACTCACCGTATTACGCAGATAGACCCTGCACCGCGGCATCGATCCGACGCAACAATCGATTGCTCAGAGATCGACATCCTGCAGGCTTTGGATGAGCGGACGGACAAAAAAAGCTGGCTGTTTATGGAAGCGAAAGAGACCTGAGCGATGGGCACGCGCTTGGGCACCGGCTGTACCGTTGCGACCAAAAAACGAGCAGCGGCTATTTCGACGAATTAGACTCCTTTCGTCTTTATGGAAACATGACTCGTCATTGCCGTGCTCGACCCGCAATCCATCACTCTTGAAATGACTCGTCGTTTTGGATGGATGCGCAGATCAAGCCGCCACGTGATGATTCAGAATAAACTTGAATCGCAT